>WJIM01000264.1 GCA_014730285.1 Candidatus Zixiibacteriota bacterium | reverse complement strand
GTTTACCTTGCCGGATGCTACTACCCGTCATGGAAGGCTTATGTCGATGGGGAGAAGAGCGAGGTTCTTCTGGCCAATGCCGCCTTCAGGGGCGTGGTTATCCCGGAAGGGGAACATGAAGTCATTTTCAAATATGAGTCCGAAGTGTATAACACATCACGGGCGGTAACATTGGCCAGCTCGGCTTTTATAGTGATAGTGCTGGCCTTCAGTCTTTTTACAAGGCGCAAAGAGGAAGGAGATAAGCCGGTTGAGTGAGAAGGGCTGTGTCATAATTCCCACTTACAACGAGCGGGAAAATGTGGAGGAGATAATTAAGGCGGTACTTCGTCAGGATGAACGGCTGCATGTGCTTGTTGTCGACGACAATTCCCCTGACGGCACCGGTGAAATTGCCGATAAGATGGCCGAGGAAAATCCGCGTATCGACGTTCTTCATCGCGAGGAAAAAGAAGGACTGGGACAGGCTTATATTGCCGGATTCAGGCATGCGCTCAATTCCGATTTCGACTATATATTCGAGATGGACGCCGACTTCTCCCACGATCCCAAATATCTGCCGTATTTTCTTGAGGCTATAGAAGAGGCCGATCTTGTTCTGGGCTCGCGTTACATATCCGGAGTCAATGTCATAAACTGGCCCATGAGCCGTCTGCTTCTCTCTTATTATGCCAATGTTTACACTCGTATCGTGACCGGACTGCCGCTTCGTGATGCCACCGGGGGCTTTAAGTGTTTCAGGCGTGAGGTTCTGGAAGCGATTGATCTGGATGAGGTTCGTTCCAATGGCTATTCCTTTCAGATCGAGATGAGTTTCCGTGCACACAAAAAAGGCTTCAAGATCAAGGAAATACCCATAATCTTCACCGATAGAGTTCAGGGCAAATCCAAAATGTCCAAAAAGATCGTGCGCGAGGCGATCTGGATGGTATGGCGGCTGAGATTCTGGTCGCTAACTGGTAAAATAAAATGAAGGCCGGCCTGACCAGCATAATAATTATCAATTACAACACCTCCGAACTAACCTCAAGACTTCTGATATCGATTTATAAGCACTGCGATAAGGATGAATTCGATATCATATTGATAGATAATGCCTCCACCGATTCATCAGTCGAAAAAATCCTCAATGATTTTCCTGACATCAAAATAATTGAGAATAGAAGAAATCTCGGATTTGCAAAGGCGGCCAATCAGGGAGCGGCATCGGCCGAGGGCGAATATCTCTGGTTTTTGAATTCCGACTGTGAGCTGACCGAGCCTGTTTTGAATAAATTGAAGTCCGCTTTGAAGGAGCATGACAATGCTGCTACAGTCACTCCCAAAACTGTCAATGAAGATGGCAGATTTTACTCAGTCTGCCGCAATTTTCCGAATTACAGGAATATCCTGTTTTCCCGCGGCTCGCTTTTGAGCAAAATCCCCGGGCTGGAGGATTATGCCCAAACGTACACGCTGGGGGATTGCGGGGAAGCTACCCGGGTAGATGCTATGGCTGCCACCGCAATGCTTGTTCGCAGGGAGGATTTCGATAAGGTCGGTGGTTTTGATGAGCGCTATTTTTTGTATTTCGAAGATACCGATCTTTGCCTGAAAGTGAACAGGCAGGGCAGAGAGTGCTATTATGTGCCCGATGCGGTTGTAAAACATGAGCTTCAAGCCTCACCAAGTAGCCCGGCCCGGAGGATATTGCATCATCATGTCTCGGCCATGGAGTATTTCCTTAAATGGTATCCGCGGCGAGTGTTTGCCAATCTGGGGCTGTTTTTTATGTTGACCCTGAATTTTATTTTTCAGATTATCATAGCCTATGCAGGAATGTCCCGAAATACTCGGCGTTAGTATAATTCTCCTGGTCTCAGGATTTGTGCTGACTGCCGGACTGACTTTTGTACTAATCAAATTATCCCGCCTCAAGAAGATTTATGATTATCCCAACGGCAGGAAGATTCATCGCAGGCCGACACCGTTTCTGGGAGGAGTGGCTGTTTTCGCATCATTCTGGATTCTGTTTTCGCTGATTGGTGTATACTGCCAGGACGCTATGTTCGGCGGGGAATCTTTTTTTCTGGCTTTTCTTCTGACTTCTACTTTGATCTTTTTAACCGGCCTGATTGATGATTTCTTTGATCTGCGGTTTTATATCAAGCTAATTGCGCAGATAGCGGCGGCTCTGATAATGATATCATTCGATTTTCATATTATCCGTCTTTATGTCCCGTTCTGGCGCTCATTCGAATTGGGCTGGGCCGCCTATCCCGTTACGATAATCTGGGTGGTTATGCTGACCAACGGCATTAACCTGATTGACGGCATGGATGGTCTGGCGGCAATAGTCGGTATCAGCGTATGTATCGGACTGTTGATTATATCTTCGTTTCTGGATATAATTTTGATATTCGTGATAGCGGTGATTCTGGCGGGATGCCTGATTGGGTTTTTGATATTTAACAAACCGCCGGCAAAAATCTATCTCGGCGATTCGGGAGCTCTGTTTATAGGATATCTGTTCGCAGTGGCCGCAATTGTCTGCCCGATTAAGAGTTTCACCGCGGTTTCAATGTTCGTACCGCTGGTCGCAGTAGGTCTTCCGCTTCTGGAAATAGTTACGACCGTGGTGCGGCGTACCTGGAGCGGCAGGAAGATATATCAACCGGATACGAGACATATATTTCATTATCTCATGCATTTCGGCTATTCACAGAAGGCAATACTTTTAATGCTGGGTACGATCTCATTGGCATTCAATGCGTTTATCCCGGCGCTTTTTATATTTGACCGCAGGCAAGTTTTTTCTATATTTATTTTGTTTTTGATATCTTTGTTCTTAATATTCTTTATATTGAAACTGGTAAAAGGTGCTGAAAGAACATGAGCGCAGGATTTGTACTGGAATTTGAAAAGCCTATAGTTGAACTTGAGCGCAAAATCGCCGAGATGCGCGAATTTGCCTCGGATGAAAATGTTGAGCTTTCCCGTGAAATCGAAAGCCTGGAACAGAAGCTCGACCGTTTGGCCGATGAGATATACTCCAAGCTCACCCGCTGGGAAAAAGTCCAGCTCGCCCGCCATCCACGCCGTCCGTATTCACTTGATTACATAAATGCATTCTGTAAAGACTTTTTAGAGATACACGGCGACCGCGGCTTTGCCGATGACAAGGCGGTGGTTTGCGGATTCGGCAAATTCAACGGCCAAAAGGTGGCGGTAGTAGGTCAGCAGAAAGCCCGCGATACCAAAGGCAAGCTGATTCGCAATTTCGGCATGATGCATCCGGAGGGATACCGTAAGGCCATGAGAGTTATGCGTCTGGCCGAGAAGTTCAATGTTCCAATACTGATCTTTATCGACACACCCGGAGCCTATCCCGGAATCGACGCAGAGGAGAGAGGACAGGCAGAGGCTATTGCGCGCAATATTCGTGAGATGTTCCGAATCAAGGTGCCCATAATTATTTCCATAATCGGAGAGGGAGCCTCCGGAGGTGCGCTCGGTATTGGTGTGGGTGATGTTATCCTGATGCTCGAGAATTCCTGGTATTCGGTAATCTCGCCTGAGGGTTGCGCCGCTATTTTATGGCGTGATCAGGCCAAGGCTTCTGAAGCTGCGGAGGCGTTGAAATTGACCGCCCAGGATATGCTTCAGCTTGAGGTAATCGACAAAATTATTCCCGAACCTCGGGGAGGAGCGCATAGAAATCCCCAGGGCGTCTACGAGCTTCTGGGTAAAGAGATTCAGGCGCAACTGGAACACTACGGCAGCCTCGAAACGGGCAGGCTTTTGGAGCAGAGAATGCAGAAATTCCGCCGTATGGGCGAGGTTTTGCAAATATAAATAAAAAAAAGGAACGGCCCGGGCTGGAGGATTGTATTACGACAACCGGAAACGACTTCAAATCAATAGCTGTCTATTGATTGGATAGAATCCCAAATATGACTAATAAGGAGAATATATGAAACTTTCCAAATTTACCGAGGAAGAGCTAATCACCTTTGACCTCAAGGGCGAGGAGAAGGAAGCCGTTATAGAGGAACTGATCGACCTGGCCTCGAAATCCAAACTCGTCCGCGACCGGGATGAACTTCTGAAAGATATTATCGAACGTGAAAATTTGGTTACTACAGGTGTCGGTTACGGTGTGGCTTTTCCTCATGCTAAAACCAAGGCGGTTAAGGGCATTGTGATAGCATTCGGACGCTCCGACAAGGGTATTAACTTCGATGCCATGGACAAGAAGCCGGTGTACCTGTTTTTTCTGATTGCCGCACCCGAGGATGCTATTGGCGCTCATCTTAATGTTATGGCCCGTCTTTCCTTCCTGATGAAATCCGAGGAAAATCGCGAGAAGCTGATGAATGTAAACAATCAGGGGGAATTGCTGACAATTCTTGATTCCGTCGAATAAATGGAGTTATGATAGCAAACCCAAGGAAGCTATTTACAGAAAACAAGGAAATAGGGCTGGCAATAATACTTGCAGCCCTCTCGTTTATAATACTGATAATGCCGTTGAGCATAAAGCGGCCAATGGCGACCTACACATACCTGGCAACACTCTCACCCTTTCAGGGCGTCTCCGAAAAACTTAAACGCCTGACCGAAACCCATCAGACAAATAAGTGGCTTCGTCAGCAGCTTCTGGAACGCGAGCTGGAAATTGCCTTTGCCCGCGAAGCCCTGGAACAGAATGCGCGTCTTCGCGACTCTCTCGGTTTCAGAGAATTGAGGGAGTATGAGGTGATTCCCGCCGAACTGGAGGCAATCGATCCCAAACGCCGCGATAATGCCCTTTTGGTATCGGTGAGGGAGGATTATCAGTTATCGCCGGATAGGGCAGTCGTCGGTTTGAACGGTTTGGTAGGGAAAACCACCAATGTCCTGAAAAATACGGTTACGGTTGAACTATTAACCAGCCCCAACTGCCGAGTGGCGGCGCGGGATCAGAACACACGTGCGATGGGGATTATCAAATGGGAGCGGGGAACCGATCTTTTGATGGATAATGTGCCTATTCGGGATGTCGTTGAGGTGGGTGATACGATTATCAGCTCCGGTCTGGGCGGCCTCTTTCCCGAGGGACTGCCGATAGGTGTGGTCAGCGAGGTGGATATCCCGGAAAGGGGATTTTTCAAGAATATAAAGGTGAAACCGTTCGTGGATTTTAATCGAATCGATGAGGTCTTTATCTTAGGGGAAACGGAAGATTAGATGTTGGGAAGAATCGCTGTTTTTGCGGCATTGGTTATTCTGGCTATTATTTTTCAGACCTTTTTTGCCAGCCTGATTGCAATAGATAATGTGATGCCCGACATTTATGTCATTCTGGTTATTTACCTGACATTAACTCAGGGGCTGGGATACGGTACTGTTTTCGGGTTTATCAGCGGCATAATCGAGGGCTCCGCCGACCCTAATCTTCTGGGACTGAGCGCGATTTTAAAGGTTCTTCTGGCCATGATCGTTTACTTTATGTCGAACAGGGTGCGATTAGAATCAAACTTTGCCCGGGTTATGATTGTATTAATATCGGTAGCGGTTCATAACCTGATTTATTTTCTGGTCGCCTATGGATTCGATTTTGAGCTGACGATATATACATCTATAAGATATGCGCTTTTGGATGCCGTGTACAGCGCGGCAATAACCGTTATTTTATTGTACTTGTCGGAACGAAAGCTTACTCTGAAGTTTGAGGCATGACACATTTATCTCTTACAAGCGAAAGCCGCGCCCGTATTCTGGGTGTGGTTTTCGGGGTCTTCTTGCTGCTTCTGGCGGTACGGCTTTTCCTGATGCAGACGGTGGAGCATGACAAATTCTACCTCATGTCCGAGGAAAACCGAATCCGAATCGTACCCGAGGCTGCCTTCCGGGGAATAGTCTACGACCGCAACGGTGAGGTAATTGTCGAGAACAAGCCCTCCTATACAATCTCCGCGATTCCGAATGAGATCGATGATGTCGAGTCAGTCTCCAAGCGTCTGGCGGAAATCCTGCTTATTCCGGACACAGTATTGGCCCGGAGAATTTACAACGAGCGTTTTCGACGCTACCGTCCGATAAGAATAGCCCGTTCGGTAAGCTTCGAGACGATTTGCAAAATCGAGGAGAATGCCTCGAAATATCCGGGAATCATCTTTCAGCTCGAACCGGCGCGTAAATATCCCAGCGACGGAGTAGTATCGCATGCTGTGGGTTATACCCGGGAAATATCGGAAGAGCAGCTTGAAAAGATGAAGGCCCAGGGAGTTAACCGAGGCACGGATATCGGCAGCGAGGGAATCGAGAAATACTGGGACCAGTATTTGCGGGGACGGGATGGTATCAGCTATTTTGAAATAACCGCCGAGGGGAAAATCCTCGGCAGCCTTGAGGAGAAGGAGGATATACCGGCCGAGCCGGGACGCGATATTATCCTCTCGCTCGATAATGATCTGCAGCATTATGCCGCCTCACTGTTCGAGGATACTCTGGCCGGGGCCTGTGTGGCCCTCGATCCGCGCAACGGCGAGATTTTGACGTTTGTTTCGGTGCCCACTTACGATGCCAATATATTTACAGGCGTTTTAAGAAAGAAGGACTGGGATAAGCTATTGGCCGATGAGCACAAACCTCTGCTGAACCGTGTAATAAAGGGCGAATATCCTCCGGGCTCGACTTATAAGCTAATCGTCGGAGGCGCCGGGCTGGAAGAGGGCATAATCGACCGTAATACGAAATTTGCCGCCTGCCGTGGAGGATACAGATTCGGAAACCGAGTCTTTCACTGCTGGGACCTTGGCGGTCATGGCGCGCTCGGTATTGTTGGTGCAATTATTCAATCCTGTGATATTTACTTCTATCAAATGGGTCAAAAGCTGGGCTATGAGAAATATGCGGAGTATTCGCAGAAATGCGGATTCGGTTCCAAAACCGGAATTGATATTCCCGGTGAGATGAGCGGGCTGGTGCCCACAATAGAGTGGTATGATAAAAGATACGGCAAGGGCAAGTGGCCGAAATCGCTGATTATAAATCTTTCCATCGGGCAGGGCGAAATCCTTACCACACCTCTTCAACTTGCCAATTTCTATGCCGCGCTGGGTAATGGCGGGAAGCTTTATCGTCCCCATTTCCTTAAAGCGGTACTGACTGAAAAGGACACGATTCTGACCAAGGCCGAGATAATAGGGCAGCTGCCGTTCTCTGACTCTACTATGGCAATTCTTAAGGAGGCATCCATCGGCGTGCTTTATGATGAACACGGTACCGCCCGCGGAAGTAAAATCAAGGGAATCAAATACGGAGGCAAAACCGGCACCGCCCAGAATCCTCACGGCAATGAACACGCTCTATTCTGCGCCTTTGCTCCTGCGGAAGACCCGGTAATCGCTGTAGCGGTAATTGCCGAAAGGGCAGGACATGGTTCCGAGGCGGCGGCGCCGATCGTATCGAAAGTTATTAAGAGATATCTGGATAAGCTAGAATTGATACCAAAGCCGGACAGCGTTAAGACCATGATACAGGCGGAGGCCGACTGATGGCATTTAAGGGAAACATATCCGGTTCGGCTATCCTGCTGCTTCTATGCGGACTGGCACTCTCCGCTATCAGCGTGATACTTATATTTTCCGCGACCAATACGGCAGTTGGCGGGCAGGATCAGGGTTTGTATATCAAGCAGATGGTATGGATTATGCTGTCGCTTGTGGTCTTTTTCGTGGTAGTAATCCTTCCACTGAGGATGCATGAGGTCTTAAGCTATGTTTACTATTTCATCCTGATAGCGCTTCTGGTGGCATTGATGTTTTACGGCCGTTACGGAGGAGGTTCGCAGAGATGGTTTGACCTGGGATTCTTCCATTTCCAGCCCTCCGAGATGGGGAAGGTAATCGTTCTTTTTGCATTGGCCAGATATCTCAGCTATTCCAAGAAGCCGGGAGAACATTTCCGGCGTTTGATTTTTTCAGGCATACTCGTATTGATCCCCACCGCTCTGGTTCTTCGTCAGCCCGATTTGGGCACCTCGCTGGTATTTCTGACAATTATGCTTGCGGTGCTGTTCTTTTCCGGTCTGCCGGCAGTCTATCTGCTTCTGGTGATATCTCCGGTTTTCAGTATGCTGACCTCATTCCATCCGATTAGCTGGGTTGTGCTTTTTGCCATACTGATAGCATTGCTTATAATCATGCGTCCGGGGGCGGTCATGTCTTCGGCCATTATCGTAATTAATTTATTCGTGGGGATGATTACGCCGCTTCTATGGAATCGGCTGGCGGACTATCAGAAGCTCAGGATCAAGATCTTCCTTGATCCGGGACTCGATCCCCTGGGGGCGGGGTATCAGATTATTC
Organism: Candidatus Zixiibacteriota bacterium; assembly: GCA_014730285.1. Lineage (GTDB taxonomy): Bacteria > Zixibacteria > MSB-5A5 > JAABVY01 > JAABVY01 > JAABVY01. Next base: position 2,648 of record WJIM01000264.1, on the reverse strand, counting down.
AATCCAAAATTGCAATCGGTTCGGGAGGTCTTATGGGTAAGGGCTTCCTCGCGGGAACTCAAACCAACCTGAACTATCTTCCGGTCAGGCATACCGATTTTGTATTTTCCGTGATGGGAGAGGAATTTGGATTTGTCGGAGGGGTTTTAATTATTATCTTGATGGCTGCGATTATTTTTATGGGACTGAGAACGGCTATGAGAGTACGTAACAGATTCGCATCCTATGTCTGCGTTGGTGCTGTTACGATACTGTTCTTCCAGACCGTGATTAATATCGGGATGACTCTGGGACTGATGCCGGTAACCGGACTTCCACTGCATTTTGTTTCGTACGGCGGATCGTCGATGATATTGAGCTGGATATTGCTCGGGCTTCTGGTAAATGCCGAACTGAACTGGCAGGAATATTAGCGGAATATATATTCTGTCATGATAAAAGAGTATTTTAGATTTGAAAAACTGGGGGCTACCTACCGGGGGGAGATAACCGGCGGCCTGACCACATTCATGGCCATGGCCTATATCATCTTCCTGAATCCCGCCATTCTCACAAATGCCGGAATGGACTTCGACGCAGTTATGATAGCCACATGCCTGTCGGCGGCATTGGCCACGATTGTTATGGGCCTGTGGGCGCGTTATCCGATAGCTCAGGCTCCCGGGCTGGGACTCAATGCCTTCTTCGCCTACAGCGTTGTGCTGGGCATGGGCATTAGCTGGCAAATAGCATTGGGCGCCGTATTCATTGCCGGCGTCGTTTTTATATTGTTGACTCTGCTCAAGGTCCGCGAGGCGGTGATTAATGTTATTCCGCGCGATATTCAGATGGCAATCGCGGTCGGGATAGGCCTTTTTATTGCCGCAATCGGATTATGGCACGCGGGATTTATCTCCAAAGATCCGGGCGCATTTATCACCATGGGACCGATCCATCATCCGGCCTCTGTGCTTTCGGTGGTAGGGCTGCTACTTCTGGGTATTATGGTAATATTGCGTGTGAAAGGGGCTATTTTATGGAGCATGATAATTACGCTGATTCTGGGCGTTGGCTTCAAAGTGATTGATTATACGGGAGTTGTGGCCTCACCGCCCTCGCTCGACCCGACATTTCTTAAGCTCGATATTCTGGGAGCTTTGAAGACCCAAACGGGTACAATCATATTAGTATTTTTATTTGTGGATATGTTCGATACCGCCGGAACTCTTGTCGGTATCGGAAATCAGGCGGGCTTTATGAAGCACGGCAAATTACCACGCGCATCACGGGCATTGTTCTCAGATGCTGTCGGATCGACCTCGGGTGCCTTGCTGGGCACCTCCACGGTTACCAGTTATATCGAATCGGCCACAGGTATCGGAGCGGGAGCCCGCACCGGATTCGCCAATCTGATTACCGGCCTGATGTTTATTCTGATGATTTTCTTTATACCTGTGGCGCGAATGGCCGGAGGAGGTATTGAAATTGCCGAGGACAAGGTGTTGTACCCGGTAACCGCACCGGCATTGATTTATGTCGGTTCGATCATGATCCGGAATATCACCAATATTGACTGGAATGATGTTGCCTCGGCTTTTCCCTGTTTTCTGATAATAATAGGAATACCGCTGACATTTTCGATTGCCGATGGTATGGCTTTCGGCTTCATAACATATCCAATCTTTATGCTGATTGCCGGCAGGGGAAAGCAGCTTCACTGGCTGATGTTCCTTTTGGGCGTTATTTTCCTGGCATACTATGTGTTTCTTAAATAGAGGAGAAATCTGATGAAAAAGCTGATTTTTATATTCTTCGTATTGATCTTTGCATTCAGTACGGGTTTGGCTGAAAATCCCTCGATCGATCAGATTCTGGATCGCCATGCCGAGGCGATTGGCGGAATGGAAGCGATTGAAAATTTCGAATCGGTTCACATGCAGGCGGAGGTTCAGCTTGGAAATCTGGCCGGATCTGCGGAAACATGGTTCGAGAAGCCGGGCAAATTCAAACTGGACATGGACCTGGCGATTATGCAGGTCGAGCAGGGCATGTATGAGGGGCGCATGTGGATGAAGGATCAGACCGGTACCGTGCGTGATATGGCAGGTATGGAAAAGAAGCAGTTCGTTACCGAATATCAACTGAGCAATTTTAGCTACCTTCTCGATCCCGAAGTGCGAAAAAGCTTCACCTTCAAAGGAGTTGAGGAATTTGACGGTAAGGGCTGTTATGTGCTTGAATTCAAGCCGCCCGAGGGTGATAAGTATACCATGTTTTTCGACACTCTCGACTACCTGGTTGTCGGTTCCAGGACGACCCTGCAGGGGATTCCAGTTAAATCCACGAGCTCCGACTGGCGGATAGTCGAAGGCATCAAGGTGCCGTTCAAGACTGTGCAGGACCTTGGCAATCCGATGCTTCTGACAACTATCACTGTTACCGGGATCGAAGTCAACGAGGATATCCCGGATGTTGTCTTCATACCGCCCATGAGCGGAACCGAGAAATTCAGGTTTGTCAATGATGCCGATTCGGGCAGTCTCGAATTCACCCTGAATATACATCACATATACATTCAGGTGTATGTCAACGGCGCCGGGCCATTCTGGTTTCTTCTGGATTCCGGGGCGGGCATGAGCATCCTTGAAAAACGAATTGCCGACTCTCTG
>WJIM01000263.1 GCA_014730285.1 Candidatus Zixiibacteriota bacterium | reverse complement strand
TGTCCGGTGTGCGGAACCGGGCATGGCCAGTTCAGCGGCGTGATCGACTATCTGGACAATTCCGGCTTTGGCATGATGAAGGGATTCTTCGGTGATTATTCTCAGGATCCTATTATCGACACTCTGCCGTTATCTGGCAAATGGCGCAATATATGTAATAACAGTAATATTCCGTTTTAGCCGGATTGAATAATTTTGGTTAGCAAGGCCGATCCCTGGATTACAGGGATTGGCTTTTTTTAATCTTCAAAAAATAAGTCTTGCATATCAATATAAATATTCACAATATTATGGGGTATAGGTGTCCACATTGCTTCAATGATTTCAGCACCAGGGATGGTCATCCGAATCTTACAGGGAAGGAGGTGAAACTGCATGAAGGCTATGCGAAGAATTAAGGCGCTGGCTTTGTTCGTTGCGATTATTGCGCTGGGCGCGGTCATGTTTACTATGGCGACCCCGGATACCGCTTCGGCCAAGCCTTGCTGCTGGGTAATGGTCTGCACAACCCAGCCCCCGATCGTATGCTGGGAGGAATGTGTGCCATGCCCTCCGCTGCCGCCGCCCCCGGGGCCGTAGTGTGAGCCCAATTCTATATGGGAAGTATCTTACGGAAGGAACCGATTGGAAGTCCTTCAGCGAGCACGCCGATTGAATTCGGCGTGCCCTTATTTTTTTACCTTGCTCCCAGGCCGAATAGTTTTGAGATAAGTCCGGGTTTTTCCGTCCTCTCGGTTTCATAACGGGCATTCAAATCCTCATTATATCTGGCCATCCATTCATGAATCAATTCGCGGACAATGCCCGCATCCTTTTTGGTTGGGAATCTGAGTATATAGCCGGAGTAATACCTGCCGGTCTCTTCGTACTTCTTGCACCAGCGGCATTCGGCATCGAAAAATACTTCCTCACGCCCTTCGATTTTCTTTTTCAACGGTACCCGGCAGTAGTATACCTCGGAAACGGTTGTGGGGACCTCGCTTTTTAGCTTCATACCCCGCGCCGACATATCCACCACAATACCTATCGGCTGCCGTGTGTTTAAATCGAAGGCGGTAAGCGTTTCGGCCGCTTTGCGTCTGACTTTTGGCTGCATTTCCTGATCTAATATTTTCATAATACTCCCTTGGCCTCCTTTTAAATTCTATCGGATTGAAAACGGGCTGTTTTGAAGGATTCTCGTATTTTGTCGAATAAGATACAGCTCTGTTTAAAAAACCGTCAAAGCTGCGCAGAAAATAATCAAAAAAGCCCCGAATAAAATAAATATCCGGGGCCAAATCTGCTAATAATGCCCGGCCGTATTGGGCTTAAAAGCCGGGAATGTCAAAAGGGGTTATTCCTTTGCGGGTTCTTCCTGCTTGGGCTGTTCTTCCTTCTTCTGTTCTTCCTCAATCTCGGGTTTTGAGGTGGTGATATTCAATTCGGATCCACCGTTATCCTGAGCCATCGAATACCAGCTTAATTCCAGCGAGAATTTCTCCTTCTCTTTTTTCTGTGAGGCGGAGAACTCCATGTTTATCATCTCGCTCGGCTGCAGGGAAACATATTCATCGCCGTGCTGAACATACCATGTTCCCGATTTCAACCCTTCCAGAATCTTTTCGAGATACTCAATAGCTTTCTGAGGTTCTACGCGGCCCTTAAAGCCGACTTCTTTTTTACCCATATAATCCTCCAAAACGATTAATTTCTAAGTAAGCGATAAAAGTACTTCAATCAATTTATCTTCATCGATATAAGGGCGGCTTTTTTCAGTTACGATATTCGCGTTAATAATTTCCACGCCAAGGCGGTTGATCGACTCGAGCTCCAAAGGCTCAGGATAGCGCCCGTTTTCTTCATCGATTATTACAAAGTTCAGCAACCTGTCGGTAGATACCAGTGTTTTGCATCCCCTCTTTATATAATATAGCAACTGAAGCACGCTTTGTGCAAGCGAAACTCCATAAAGTTCGGGATCATTTTCGGTTGAGGGAATGTAAATTTTGGGGCACTGATTCTCAGCGACAGCGTCCGACACGCCCTCCGGAAGCAAATTTGCCACAATGCTGGAGTAGAAACTGCCCATGGGATAGCAAATTAGCTCCGCCTCGGCAATAAGCTCGCGAATCTTTTGACGTATCGGCACTTCAATCGGACAGGCGCTCTCTAGATCGTCGGTAAGGTAGAGGTCGGTAACGGCGGATTTTATAGGATCAACCTCTTTTCCGGTTAAATTGCGCTGTCCGCGGATTATCTCGCCGTTCTCCAGTTCGGCAACCAGGTGCAAATTCTCGCCGGTAATCGTGCGCACAGTGCCCTTGACCTCGACCAGCCTGGAGAACATAAAAAGCACCGGATCGAGATGACGATTGTTGTTGAGGTACCCTCCTGCCAGAATCAAGTTGCCAACGCTGGCGCCTCGAAGGTCGAAATTCGAGGGCATGGCCGAGATGAAGTATTGCAGGTGATGCCGGATGATTTTGCGCATCGGATCGGGAATGATAGACACCCGGCTGTCGCCGCCTTCCGCCATGGCATTAAGCCAGCGCTTAAGATCTTCATTATCGGCATCTGTGGGGAATCTGAAAGAGAAGAGCTTATATATTTCCGGATGGCCGCTGATTGTCTGATCCGCCAGCGCCATCAAACGACTGCGCATATCGCCAATCGAGAGCATATCGAATGCGTCCCGCAACTTGGCGGAGCTTCCGCCGGAATCGAAAGGCGTCAACAAATGTATGGAGTTATGGGTATATTCTGTCATTTTGCGGCTGAGGGGATTGAGTGCGGTACCCCCGCTGAAAAAGAGCAGCTTAGGTCCCAGTTCGGGCGACTTCTTGAAACGTGCCAGTTTGAGTTGATCCGGAAGAGCGACCGATTTTGATATCGTAATTTTTTTTGTGTAATTCTCCGACCCGGCTTTCGGAAGCCTGTCCTCATCAGCGCTGTGTTCCTTCAGAATGTCGAGGCAGAAATGAGTTGCCATATCGAAATTAACGCCGCCCGAAATCTCATATACAGGGCAGCCGGAAAGCGTCGCTACATAATCCTCTTCGGAAAATCCCGTTCTTGCTTCCGGATCGTCAGGCAGGTAGAAAAGGCCGGGAGCTTTCATCAGAGCCTTTAAAAGATCGCGCCTTTCATTTATGTCAACCGATTGCATCTCGGTTCTGCTGCCGTCTCTCTGCCAGTTCAGTATGACGAATGCTTTCAGCTCTGATTCAAGATTCAGCCTGTCATGCCCGAAGACATCTTCGATCAAAACGTCATGTTTTTGCTCCAGCTTCCAGAGCTCCTCCTCGGTCATCTTTCTGAGTTCATCATATTCCTTGGGATCGATTATACCCCTGAGCTGATTATTGTTCAGCAGCGTTCCTGGATTGACACGGGGATGTTTGGCCACGCCGTACATGGTCAAATTTCCGTTATGCCGCTTCAATATAAGGCGGTCATTGCTGACAAATTTCAGGTTACTGCTCATCATATGCAAAGCCAGGGTGGACTTACCCATGCCCGAGAAACCGGCCATTGCCATCCCGCAGCCATTTAAGGATACCCCTGCCGCATGACACAAAAGGCCGTCTTTTTTCAAGAGCCATTCGATATAGCGGTTGTTTATGAAATTTATGACCTGATTCACATTCTCATACGCCGGTCCCACCGCAAGGTTTAATCCGTTTCCGAACAGGAATACCATCCCGGTCAAGCGCTTTCGGACAACACGGCCGTCCCGCAGGTTGGCATATTCTTCCTTAATTTTGGTTTTGCCCGGATCGGGAGTTTTTATGGTATAGGAAATGCCGAACTCGGGCGGCTCGGTATCGATAGCTGTGATTTCGATATCAATATCATTACCGCTATACAGAAAGCTCTTGTAATAGTCATTTAGCTCCCGGATAATTTCATTGGAGTTTGAATTCAGTGTGATTTTGCAATTGCCGAATCTTAGTCCGATTTTCCTGTCTGTAGATGTGCTTTCGATGTATTCAGATGCAAGCTTCTGAATCGACCTGTTTCCATTGACTGCTGACTGCGATGAGTTGCTCACTTTGTCAGCTCCTTTAGGACATAATCGGTGTAAAGCTCGGCCGCATCGATCTTATTGGCCTCGAGAAGACCGCGGAAGCCGCCGAATGCGGAGACCTCAAATATAACCGGTCCTTCGGGAGTTTCGGCGATATCCACTGATGTAAAATCGAGATCGAAGAGAGCCTGTGCTTTTTCCGCCAGCTTGATAATCTCTTTAGCCGGTTCATAGGGCTCATATCGTCCCCCCGAGCGGGTAGAGGTGTTCCACGACTCGCCGTTGGAAACCCGCGCATACGTACCGAGATATCTGCCTCCCAGAAATACCAGACCCAGATCGCGGCCGGGAAGAGTCATCTTCTTCTGCACATAAATGACAGGATTGCCGTCATTCTGAAAGCTTTCGACCTTATTATACACGCCGTTGCCGGACTCCAAAAGCATCATGCCCCGGGCCTTGGAGGTATACATCGGCTTGAGTACCGCCTGGCCGAAGCGTTCGACAGCCCTGACCGCCTCGGATATATTTTCGGTTATGACGGTAGGGGGGATAGGTATATCTCCCTGCATTAAAAGAGAGGTGCAGCTCAGACGATCTATTGCTCTGGCAATGCTGGCCGGTTTGGAAAATATCCTCAGTCCCCGGTTTTTCAAAAAGCGCAGGATTTCCATCCGATCCATCAGATGAGGAGAATACCTGGAGCCGATCTTCTTTACGATCAGGGCGTCGAAATCCATGAGATCGTGTCCTTCATGCAGAACCTTTCCAGCCTCCAGATTAAAACAGACCCGATTCATCTGAACCAGTTCTCCTTTTCCCGCCTTACGTGACACGGCATCGGTTAGGCGAGTGGACGACCAGCCTCCCTCAATGCCTACCACGCCTATTTTTAAATCTTTAGCATCTTTCATTAATCAAATTCCACGGTGTGTGTTATTAATAGACCAGACTTGCCGAGGGAAGCCTGAACTCTTCCCAGGGCTTGCCTTCATGTGAGAGCATCTTTTCAATTAGATATATTGCCCTTAAATACATTGTTTTAGCGAACTCTTCCTTTAACTCGAAACGCGTTGAGCTAGTAAAGGATCGTATAAGTCCCAATGTCAGTCGGGCTTCAAAAGTCGTGTCGTTATTTCTTTGGGCAAACTCCGCCCCGAATCGGTAAATTTCATCGGTAGCCAAATTCATCAGGTTCCGAACCATATCATCCTTAACAGGGAGACGGAATGTCGAGACCATGAAAACCGAAATATCCTGAACATAATCGAAATTTTTCGATCTGTGCAGATCAATAAAGTGGATGGTGTCTTTATTCTTGTCTAGAATAATATTATCGATATTAAAGTCGCCGTGAATAAAGACCGTAAAGGGTGAGTAGATGGACTCATCGATTTCCGAAAGCCTTTTGAGCATTTCATCGAATGAGGGCGTTTCGATCGAGCCAATTTGCCGGGTTTCGAATTTATAGTCCGGATGTACCTCATGTACCTCTCGGATTCGCTCCAGAAGCTGATTCGAGGGACGAGCGTTGACAGGCTCCATCTTCCGGGTTGATTCGTAAACCTCGTTAAGTGTCTTCTTAATCAAGCCCAGAGATTTCTTAACACCCTCGGGGTTGTTGCTCAAAAGCAGATCCTCCAGCGTATTTCCATCGATATATTCCAGAAGAATCGAGGCGTTTTCTCCCCGCGGCTTGAAGCTGTAGATTCTCGGCGGCAGGCCGGGTATAATCTCTTGCCATTTTTCAATATTATTTTTTTCGTCCTCGAGCTTTTTCAACTGCCCCTCTTTAAAAATCGCCGCAATAGTAGAACCATTGCCGTTTTTTGTCCTGACCCTTGCGATTCGGCATCCGGAGCGGGTTTCCCAGATTGAATCGAAGGTGAAGTCGGAAATTGAGGCTTCGATCTGTGCTCTCTGAATAGATTCTTCCAGAGCCTCGAATTGATCGAATTTGAACTTTTCTCCCATAGCCGAGGATATGATTGCTTCGCCTACATTTAAAAGGCAATCGCCCATTCTTTCCAGATAGCGAAAGATGAAGATCGTGGTCAAAAGGTCTTCGGTGTTTTTGCCGGTTTTGAGCTCCGCCAAAAGCTCCTGGAAAACCTCTTTATACAGGCTGTCTATTGTGAGTTCGGATTTACATATATGCAGCCCGTCCTGAAGGTCCTTGGAAATAGCGGCCTTGTAGATCAGATCGACTGATTCTAAAATTATATCGAAAAATTCCCTGTAGTCATATTTGCGTATAAATGACGTGTCATGGAGGTGATGCATTTGGCCGATCATATTGACCGAATAGTCGGCTATTCTTTCCAGATTAGTTGTAATTACAATAACGGCTTTTATAAGATCGACCGTCTTCTTCTCGGGCTCTCCGCTATAATGAATTTGCGAGAAGCATTTGGTCTCGATAACCCCCTTCAGATTATCTATGTAATCGTCGCGGGCAAAGAAATTTTCATTGGATACAGTCCCGGTATCATCCAGAAAATTTAAAGCGTCCTGAAGCTGAGATCGTACAGCCAGGATCAAGAAGCGGAAATTTTCATCGATTTCTTTTTTGTACGCCAATTCTTACCTCAGTCGCGCTTTGATTCGATGATGAGCGGCTTTTCCTCTTCCTTTTCCTCTTCGGATTTCTCTCTCCAGTTGACTTTGACCGTAAGCTTGATCCGTCCGTCCTTGCGCTTGGCTTTCAGGTCCAGCTTGATCATTCCGGCCGGCTCCAGAATAATTCGATTGCCATTGTTTCCAAGCACGAGCTGACCGCTTTCAAATCCCTCACGCAGGGCATTGATATATTTCACAATGCTCTCGCGGTCCTGAAGAGACTCATGCTTGAAATCATTGATTGGTGAAGACACTAAATCACCTCCATGCCTTTTATTTTAGCCGTTTAGTCTGCTCTTGTATTCTTCGATAACCCTGCGGCGGTTTACATTGGCAAGTATTAAGCTTTTTCGGATTGCAGGGTCGTCCCAGGCCGGCTGATAACCTATCTGCCGGCTGGCCTTGGCGGTATCCTGGTATCTCGGATCCTTGGCTTTTTCACCCATGTGACAGTCATCGCCCATGAAAATCAGGATCGGCTTCCCCCCCCTGGATTCATTCTGGCGATGAACAACATTTATCAAAAATTCGGTATACTCACGGGATTGCGGATTCCAGACCTCGTAGCCGTCAACATCGTAATCCGCCAGCAAAATCGGCCAGAACTGCTCCGGATGGGGCACCACTATGCCGCCTCCCAGCGAGCGGACCTCCTCGATCACTTCATGAGTCTCATAAAAATGACGCATCGAGAAATTGGCCTTAACTATTGCCTTGATGGCCTTGAGAAATATCTGTGTGCGGTTGATAAAGGCCTCGTCGTAATGATCCCTCAGCATATCGATATAGTACTTAAGCAGCTTGTTGCGAAGCATCTCGCGCGGGGTTTCCGAGAAATTTTTCTCTATGAGCTTTTTAATCTTGCTTACACAGGTACGCACGAATTTGACCATCTTCTCGTCCGCGCCGGTCTGCGAGGCCGCCTGCTGCATCCTGTAATCCATACTCGGTTCCAGAATCGTGTCGATGAACTCATAGAGCTGGCCGTAACGATATTGAAAAGTATGCGAGAGCATATTTTTGAAAACATCGGCGTTTTCGATATGCGAGCTTTCAAAGTGAACCAGGAGCTGTACCTTGCGGTTGAATTCCTGTGAATAACAATCCACTTCTACACCGGTATAACCGTTCAGGGATTGCAGATCATTATGCTGTGTGGGAATAATCAGCTCCAGATCGCTGTTGGGGAATGACGCCCGCACGCGCTTCATGATTAGCTCCCTGGAGATGAATTCGGGATGCCAGTGTACCGCAAGAATGCTATCCTGGGTGTAGTAC
>WJIM01000262.1 GCA_014730285.1 Candidatus Zixiibacteriota bacterium | reverse complement strand
TTGTCCGGCTGTTTCCATTTAAAGTCACAGAGTTCGATTTGTCTGAAATGAAGAGATTTGATTTTTATTTGCATAAAAAGGAATGATAAAAAGGGGCTTATACTGTCTTATATTTTTCTAATCCATTATATTTTAATGCATTCTGCTGTGGATGAAATTTCTAACATTTCTCTGTTTGACATATTGTCTTGACAGGGTTAGATTATCTCAGGCTGTAAGAAGGGCATCAGAATCTGGGGCTTATCATATAAATCTATCGGGAGGAGAAGGTATGGACGCCGATTTCGCCAAAAAAAGGGTTGTGCTTGTTACAGGCGCATCAAGGGGCATTGGAAGAGCGATCGCAAAACAGTTCGCAGAAAAGGGCGCTCATGTCATAGTCCATTACAATAAAAATAAAGCCGAAGCCGAGAAGACATTGGCGGAACTCCCCGGCGACTCCCATTACCTGGCCCAGGCCGATTTGGCTGACTCTGATTCGGTGCAGAAGATGGTTAACAAGGCTATTCATAATATGGGACGGGTGGATGTTCTGGTTAATAATGCCGGCGTTTTCGTGGAGCATTCCCTGGCCAAAACCGATTTTGCCGACTGGGAAAGAATCTGGAAAGAGACTATTTATACAAATTTAATAGGTCCGGCCAATCTGACCTTTTTTATCGCCAAGCATATGATTAACACAAGTGGCGGTCGAATTATCAATATATCATCGCGTGGAGCATTCCGGGGCGAGCCTGATGCCACCGCCTATGGCGCGAGCAAGGCGGGACTCAACTCAATGAGCCAGTCGATGGCACAGGCATTGGCGCCATATAAAATATTCGTTTATACGGTTGCTCCCGGGTTTGTGGAAACCGATATGGTTCAGGACCTTCTGGATGGCCCAAAGGGCGATGAAATCCGCAACCAAAGCCCGCTCAAACGAGCTGCCCAACCGGAGGAAATAGCCGGACTGGTGGAATATCTTGCCTCCGACGCCGCCGAATATTTGACCGGAAGCATAGTTGATATAAACGGCGCCTCGTATTTGCGGAATTAATGTACCAAAATTAGAATGGATAATTAATGAATTCCGCCTATCTCCATTTATTATTAAACCATATTCCAGTTATTGGTATTATAATCGGATTAGTAATCCTAATAACCGGTTTGATTTTTAAAAAATACTCTCTCATTAGAATATCTCTGGTTATGCTTTTTATTTTTGCCTTGTTTTCAATTCCAGCTTATCTGACCGGTGAACCTGCCGAGGAGGAAATCGAACACCTGCCGGGTGTTTCTGAACAGATGGCACATGAGCATGAGGAAGCCGCAGAACTTGCCTTTATAGCCTCTCTGATTATGGGCGCTCTAGCCCTGATTTCACTTATAGTGTGGAAAATGCGATCCGAAATGCCCACATGGATTGTAATAATAACCCTGATTTCAGTCCTGGGGACATCTGGACTGATGATTTGGACCGCAAATCTGGGTGGAAAAGTGCGCAGACCGGAATTACGAGGGCAGGGGTATTCTCAGGATGCAATCGAGGATCATGCAATGGAGGAATACGAACACTGATTCTTGACGGGAACTTATTAGACATCATAATGTTACATTCCGCAATTCCGGAATTTTATTATATCCATTAACAAAAAATTATCTTGACTTATTTATTCAATAGTAGATATTTAGCATGCAAAATATTTGTATAGAAAAGATGGTTGATACTGATATAAAATACTCGGATCAGGTGATTGTGGCCTTAAGGCGGATTATGCGGGCAATAGACCTGCATTCACGGCGTTTGGTACAGGATTACAGTTTGACAGGCCCACAACTTCTTCTATTGCAGTCTATTATGCGCAAAGAGGGGATGTCGTTGGGTGAACTGGCAAAGACTGCCAGCCTCAGCAATGCCACTGTAACCGGAATAATCGACCGTCTGGAACGCAGGGGGTTGGTGGAAAGGCGCCGCGGTTCGAAGGACCGCCGACAGGTTTTCGTTCGGGAAACTAAATCCGCCCGTAAGATTCTTGAAAATGCTCCGCCTCTTTTGCAGGAAAAATTTTTGGCGGAATTCAGCAATCTGGATGAAAGCGATAAAAATCGAATTCTGGATTCGCTGAACAGAATTGCCCTTATGATGGGGGCGGATAAACTCGATGCCTCGCCCTTTTTATCGAGTCATCCATTGGAGGCATCGGAAATAACAGTAGTTGATAAGCACAATGATCCGGATCAGGGAAACGGATCGCAAAAAGAAGGGAATTGAAGAATGGCAACTGAAAGCAAGCTCGACAAAGACAAAGTCACCAAAGAGAATCTGAAGATACATGAGGTTCACACGCCAGATGAGATGCCGGATTGGATTACTATTGATGAACTCGCTGTTTTTCTGCACGAGAGCTTAAAGCCTTATGAGGATACGGTTGAGGATATAAAAAGAGCGATTGATTATACATTTTCCGATGCCGAGGGCAAGGGCGGATTTATTCTGATCGGCGAGATCGAGAAGCAGCCGGTGGGCTCACTGGTTATGCTGCATACGGATATGGGCGGCTATATACCACCCAACATTCTGCTTTTCATTGCGGTCGATCCGATTGCGCGGGGCAAGGGCATCGGAGGAGAAATCGTTAAATACAGCTTCAACAAGGCTGAGGGAGATGTTAAACTGCATGTTGAATATGACAATCCCGCCAAGAGGCTTTATGAAAGGCTGGGTATGACCACAAAGTACGCCGAGATGAGGTATGAAAAATGAACAGGGTGACTATAAATCTCGATATCCTCAAACAAAATCTGTCCACTATAAACCGTTGGATGAAAAAGCACGGTGCAAGCTGGACAGTTGTCACCAAGGTCCTCTGCGGCCATATAGAAACTGTCAAGGCCCTGAAAATGATGGGCGTCAATTCGATCGGAGATTCCCGTCTGGAGAACTTTGCAGCGATAAGAAAGGGCATCGGGGAATTCGAGACCTGGTACCTGAGGGTACCCGATCTATCATCTATCGGAGATGTGATCACTCTTTCCGATGTCAGCTTGAACAGCGAAATTGATGTTATCAAACAGCTCAATAAGAAAGCCGCGGTTCAGGATAAGATCCACCGGGTTATTATCATGATCGAACTGGGCGATTTGCGCGAGGGTATTCTTCCGGGCTCCCTGATTAAATTCTATGAGGAGGTCTTCCATCTTTCCAATATTGAGGTGCTGGGGATCGGCGCTAACCTCGGATGTCTGGCCGGGGTGGTGCCCTCAATTGACCAGTTCATGCAGTTGATACTTTACCGTGAACTGCTGGAACTGAAATTTCAGCATAAGCTAGCTATGATATCGGGAGGTTCAACCGCGGTACTGCCGCTGATGGTCGAGGGTACTCTGCCGAAGGCGATCAACCATTTCAGGATCGGCGAGGCGATCTTCCTGGGCACAGATTTGATTAACGGCGGTACCTTGCCGGAATTACGCAACGATGTGGTTCTGCTGGAGGCGGAGATTGCCGAAATCAAGGAGAAGAATCTGGCAACCGCGGCCGAAACCGGAACCTCGACTCCCACGCCCTTTGCACCGGAAGAGGATGAGGAGATTTCACCGGGACAGCGCGGATATCGTGCCCTTGTCAGCGTGGGTCAGCTCGATACGGATGTTTCCGGCCTGACACCTATCGATCCCGATCATCGAATTGCCGGTGCCTCGAGCGATATTGTGGTTGTGAATCTTGGGGATAATCCGGATAATTTGAAGGTTGGAGATACGATTAAATTCAAATGCAATTATTCGGCGCTTCTCAGGCTTATGAGCGGACGATATCTGGAGAAAGTCTTAATACCTTCACTGGATGAGTTTGAGAAGAAACTGAGCACTGAAACGAAATCGGAAGTTGAACCGGTTCTTGACGAGATAGAATAAGAGAAGGGAGTCTTTATCTTCTGCTGTTTAATTGTTGGAGAGAAAGACAATCTCCAAATTTTCTCACACCATTCCGCACAAATCCGGGCGGTTAAATTCCAGGGAGGGATCAACCGATGAGCGAACGCCTAATCTTATGGGGCATCGTAATCGCCTACATGATATTCATCTTCACCAAGGGAGTATTGAAGGTACGCAAGATCGGTACCTCGGATGATTTTTTGGTGGCCGGACGGAATGTCGGCTGGTTCATGCTTTTTGCTACTATGGGCGCGACTGTAATCGGGGGCGGCTATTCTATCGGCAATATCGGTAATACTTACGAATTCGGCATACTCTGGCTCCTGGTTTCCACAGGCGGCTATTTTCACTTCATTTTTTCCGGCCTGGTGGTGGCGCCGCAGTTCAGGGAGGCCGAGCTTTATACCGTGGCCGGATATTTCGGGCATCGTTACGGCGAAAAACCACGTTTTCTGGTGCTGATTCTATCTCTGCTTTTCTCGGTCTTTATTGTGGCGGCCCAGATGGCGGCGTTCGGGACCGTGCTCTCTGCAATTTTACCCCAGTTTGCCGATACCCAAAGTGTTTTGCGCTGGGCGATTATAATCGGCGGGGCGATGGTTGTGATTTACAGCACCGCAGGGGGGCTGCTGGCGGTTATTCATACCGACATGTTTCAGTTCATAGTCCTTCTGGGCGGCTTCGCAATCACTCTGATCTTCTGCATACCCTCGATCTCGGATTCATACAATTCCGATACGGGAAAATTCGTGCCGAACCGTTTCGGCACTGCCGATTTTGTCGAGCCCGTAGATTTCTCCGAGATAATACTTAACTCTCCCGATTCTGTCTCGAGCTATATACGTTCGGAAGTTAATGAGACTGATGAGCTTTCGTTGAACAGTCTCAGGGAAATGAGAAAAGATACTGCCGAGTTGCGCAAAGAGCTCGCAGATGTCTTTAATTACTTTCTGGTCGAAAAGGACTTTTATAACAAAGCCAGGTTTGCGCATATAAATCTCAGCCCACAGACACTGGAATTAATGGGGGCTGATCTGGACGAGCATGACCTGCGCAAATTCAATCTGTCGCTGATACAGGATGCTTACCCGTCCGAGATCAACCGCAACCGGGAGATTTCGCCAAATTTCTTTAAAATCGACGGCGGGATGGGCTGGATGTTTTTGATTACGACATTTCTGGCCTTTTTCCTGGGAGAAACTTTTGCCCCGGGATATGCCACACGGTACTGCATCGGAAAGGATGTGAAAAATACCCGGATTGGAATTGCGGGAGTGGGATTTTTCCTGGCGATAACATTTCCGGTCGTGCTATTCTTCATAGCATTATATGCGCGGGTTCACTATCCCGATATCGATCCGCAGCAGGCGCTGCCGATGGTGGTAAAGACCCTGAATAATCCGGTTATCGGGGGTCTGATGATCGGGGCGCTTTTAATGGCTGTGATGTCGTCGGCAGACTCAGCACTCAATTCCTCTACGGCGATTTTCGTAAAGGATCTGTTCGAGCATCAACTGGGATGGACAGATAAGGGGGATGGCAAGATACTTCGCCTGGCGCGTATCTGCACCGCTCTATTGGGTGTCTCGGCAATAGTGATTGCCGTAGCCTGGTCCGATATTATCGGGCTTCTGCTGTTTACATACCATGTCTGGGCGCCGGCTATTATCCTCCCGGTTTCAGTGGGGGCGATTTACAGAAAACGCTCCAGTACAATGACCCAAAATATCTTTATTACCATGCTGGCCGCTACTGTTATTACCCTATTATATCGGCTCATGATGTTCCTGCATGACAAGTTCGATTTCGCAGTCTTCAACGAAGCCACCTACGAATTCATGAATCAGTTCGATCC
>WJIM01000261.1 GCA_014730285.1 Candidatus Zixiibacteriota bacterium | reverse complement strand
CTACACGATCGACCAATACGCGTTTCTCGATTTCGCAGTCATTCAGAAAGCAGGGCGGCAATCTGCTCTTCAGTCTGCTTTTGAACCGTCTGAAAACATCATATTCATACAGCGAATCAGACAGCAAATCGCCGACAGTGCCATTCTCACATTCCGAAACATACCAGGCCAAGGCGACCTACGATTTAACTCCGAAATCATCCTTAACGGTGCCGATCCTGTTTTTCCTCAGGCCGATACCGTTAATCCCGCAGTCCCTGAAGGACACTCAGCTCGGGCTTCTGCCGTCTCGGTTTAATATGTCCGGCACGGTCAAGAAGAATTATTCCAAGAGTATCAATAATCAGGATTACGAATCGAAGACATATAACCGTACCTTAAACGGCGATCTGGCCCTGAGCTGGAATATCTTCAAATCGCTCAGCACCGATTACACTCTCAGAACCAATCGTGATATCAGAAACACGGATGATATAAAATTCTCCTTCAATCCCAGCGAATTCAAGCTCGGAATCGAACTGGAGAACAACCAGTCATTACGCATGGAATACGGTCCCGCGCTCTTTAAGTGGCTGACACATAAATTCTCGTACAGGGCGACATATCGTGAAAATGCCGACCCTGCACGCAATGAGCTCGGCACGCGTAATGTCAATGCCGGAAATACATTCTCGATCAGTTCGACCTTCTCGCCTCAGACATTTTTCGGACGGGGAGGCGGATCCGGCCCGGCCAAATCGGATTCAACCGAGGGCGGTGGATTTTCTCTGCATAAGCCTTTCCTGAAATTCATCAGATTCTTCACCAATCGTATCGATGATATAAGCGGCAGTTATTCGCTCGACAATCAGTCCTCGATCTGGGGACTCGAGGACAGGCCGAATTGGAAATATATTTTCGGCTTTGCGGATGATCCCGGCGCCGAGGTCAATTCTGACGCGATATCCCGGACCGCCAGGGATGTCAACACCGAGTCCAAGAGCTACTCGGCGCGCTCGGGCATAAAATTTATCCTGGGCACGAAAATCAATACGCGTTATGCGCGCAACGAACGGCAGTCGAGCGCCAATTCAAATAAGAGCGTATCGACAACATTTCCGGATGTGTCATTCTCTCTCGGCAATCTGGAAAGATACGGGATTGTAAGTTTCTTCTTCAATTCCCTGTCATTCGACACCAAATATATGAAGAAGACCGACGAGACCTTCCGAACCGCCGGGCGCCAGTATCTCTCGGATAAGAGCACAACCGACAGCTATTCGCCGCTTATCAAGCTCAATTTCACCTGGTTTCATAAACTGCAATGCTCTTTCCAGTACGATAAATCAACTACTTTAAAACAGCAGTACGACAATACGCAGGAAATCGAGGGCAGCGATACAACATTCATATCCAGGCTGAGTAACGGCGTACGCACGTCATCGAATTCCTGGCAGTTTACAGCCAGGGCGACTCTTTCGCCCGCTCAGGGTATTAAGTTCCCGATTTTCGGCAAGCTTCAGTCAACGCTGACATTTAACCTTAATATCTCGCAGAAGAATACCAAGTCTGAAAACAATCAGTTCCAGGCCGAGGGTGGATGGTCGACGACCTCAGAAAGAACCGATTTCACCATTATGCCTCGAATCTCTTATTCATTCTCATCAAATATAAACGGCGGACTGCAGGCCCGCTGGCAGGACAGCAACGACAAAACCCGATATCAGAAGTCACATGTACGAGAACTTGGTCTCTGGGTTGAAATCAGGTTCTAATTATTGAAATAATGTATCTCAGGGCTTTCTAATTTTTTTGTTGCCGATCGAATTAAGGCATTATATCTTTTTTGGAGTATGACTGAAAGAAAGAACATATTTTCAAAGGGCGATATCTGGGCTATATTATTCCTGCTGGCCTGTATTCTTATCGGCGGGGCTATAATGATTTACCAGAAGTCCAACCGCAACAAGCCGCCGGAGCTTATAATCGAAACTGTAAGCAGTTCCAATCGACCGCTTATGCCGACCAAAGCCCCGCTGAGGACCGCGAGCGCGTCCCAGATGCCCAGCATCAATCTTAATACCGCACCTGCCGACTCATTCGAGCTTTTGGACGGTATCGGGCCGGTATACGCCGAAAGGATTGTGGAATACCGCAGTAACAACGGTTCCTTTCGGTCACTTGAAGAACTTTTGGAGGTTAAAGGTATTGGGCCGGTAGTTTTCGAGAATATCAAAAATTATCTAACACTGGAGTAGTTCTGCTCAAGGTTTTACAGGATTTTCTCATACTGGAGCTAAAATCTTTTAATCTGAAATATCTTTACAGCGGGTTTGACGGTATCAGCTCTGAAGTTCTCGACTTCGGCAGCTATGATTTCGACCGTCTTGAATGGGAAAGCCTGTTCTTTTCCTTCTCCGAAAATCTTCAAAAATTAATCTCCGAAAAACTGCCCCCTTTCAAACAGCTTGAAACCTTTTTGATCGTGCCGCACGAAATGGCTGTGGAAGGACGGATTAAATCCTTCCCGGAGCTTGCAGAGGCGATACCCGACTGGAATCAATGGGAAGTCAGGCAATCCCTGATCCATGAAAAACGCGGCTATCAGGTAGAATTCGAACCGGAAAGAAGACCTAATGCGGCAGTTCTTTCAGAAAGAAACTCTCTGGCAGTCAGAAACAGGCATCTGGCCAAAACAGCCGAGATTTTAAAAACGAACTCGCTCTTTTTATCTGGCATATATCTGCCACAGGGATTGTGGCGGGGTATTTTTGATCAAATCGGACAGGGGGTATCTCCCAAGACTATTATATACAAGGAAAACAGTTCCTATTTATGCATCACCTCTCAAAAAACCGGATTCCCAAAACTGAAGTGGTACCATCAAAGAAAAACTGATCAAGAGCAACCTGATATTTCGGATAAGCACTTAATTGGTAATGTCGCCGACAATCTGGCCAATTCTATTTCCTCCGCCCCGGGCTTAAGCGATATGCCTGTACTGGTCTTCGAGGGCGTCATGGATCAGGATGAAATCTCGATTTTGCAGGAAAAATTGGGCGACAATCTGGGATTCATACAGCCTGATAAGATTCAGGAAAATATATATTCCCCTGGACAGATCGAGTACCTTATGCCATATTGTGCGCATAAAAAAATAAGCGGATTTTATATCAGTTCATAGAAAAGAGATTCAAATAAGATGACGGATAATACAAGAACGGCTATTTATCCCGGCAGTTTCGATCCGGTTACTAATGGGCATGTCGATATCGCCCAACGCGCTACGAATATTTTTGACAGGGTAATTGTGGCGGTCTCCCATAATCCACAAAAGCAATACCTCTTCACCGAGGAGGAAAGACTTCAGATGACCAGGGAGACATTCAGGGAAAACGGGAAAATAAGCGTTATCAATTTTTCCGGGCTGGTGGCTAATCTGGCGCGCGACAGGAAGGCTGTTGCAATCGTACGCGGGCTGCGGGCGGTCTCCGATTTTGAGGCCGAGTTTCAGCTTGCCCTGATGAACCGCAAGATGAACCGCAATGTGGAAACGGTGTTCCTGATGACATCCTTCAAATACGTTTATTTGTCCAGCAGCATCATTAAGGATGCCGCCCAGCATCACGGCAAGTACGAGGATCTGGTACCGCCTATCGTGATGAAAATGTTGAAACAAAAGTACCAGGTAAAAGATTAAAAAGGAAAATATACGGAGTTTATAATATGGCTGATGAAAACAGAAACGAAGTAAGCGAAGACACATATATACAGGCACGCAGAACCAAGCTGGAAAAGATCCGGGAGATGGGGATCAATCCATTCCCCTATAAATTCGAAAAAGATACCGAATCCAAATATGTGTTCGCCAACTTCGATCAGCTCGAAAGCACCGAAAGAGAATTATCGCTGGCCGGCCGGGTTATGACCATGCGCGTGATGGGCAAGGCATCATTCTGCCATATTCAGGATGAAACCGGGCAGATTCAGCTTTATGTCCGCAAAGATGATGTCGGTGAGGATCAGTACAAGCTCTTCAAACTTCTGGATATAGGCGATATCATTGGCGTAACAGGCCCCGCCTTCCGAACAAAGAAGGGCGAGATCAGCATCAAGGCACAAAGCATGGCTCTGCTTTCCAAGGCGCTCCGTCCCCTGCCGGAAAAGTGGCACGGCCTCAAGGATGTGGAAACACGTTTCCGTCAAAGATACCTCGACCTTATCACCAATCCCGAGGTACGGGAGCTGTTCGTGAAAAGAAGCCGCCTGATTAACGCCATGCGCTCATTTCTTGACGGCGAGGGCTTCGTTGAGGTGGAAACTCCTGTGCTTCAGCCGCTTTACGGCGGAGCTTCAGCGCGGCCGTTCGTAACACATCACAACGCTTTGGACGTCGACCTCTTTCTAAGAATCGCCGACGAGCTGTATCTCAAGCGTCTGATTATAGGCGGTTACGAGAAAGTATATGAGGTCTGCAAGGATTTTCGGAACGAAGGCATAGACCGATACCACAATCCCGAATTCACCATGATCGAATTCTATATGGCCTACGCCGATTATCACGACATAATGCAGTTGATCAAGCGCATGCTTCTGGATATCGCCACCAAGGTTTTCGGCACAACAGAATTCGAGTTTGCAGGTAATAAATTCGATCTTAATGCTGAATGGGAAGTTCTCCCGATACTGGACTCTATTAAAAAGTATGCGGGTATCGATGCTGCCAATCTTGATGATAATGAGCTTATTGCCGAATGCGAAAAGCTTGAGATTGAAATCGAAAAGACCCGGGGGCGCCCCAAGATTCTCGATGATATCTTTACCGAGAAAGTTCAACCTAATTTAATACAGCCGACGTTTATAACCGACCATCCGCTGGAGATGTCACCGCTGGCAAAGATTCATCGGGAAAATCCCAGACTGACCGAAAGATTCGAACTGTTCGTGGCAGGATCCGAGGTCTGCAACGCCTTCTCCGAGCTCAACGATCCGGACGACCAGAGGGAAAGGTTCACAATGCAGCAGAAGTTTTCCAAGCTTGGCGATGATGAGGCCCAGCAGCTTGACGAGGATTTCCTGAAGGCTATGGAATACGGCATGCCTCCCACCGGCGGACTGGGAATCGGAGTGGATCGGCTGTTTATGATATTCACGGGTAAAACCAATATCAGGGAAGTTATACTCTTTCCGCAATTAAAGCCGGAATAGGATGAGCTTTGAATTTTTTATAGCGCTCCGTTACCTTAAATCACGGAAGAGGGAGCGCTTCATATCCGTACTTACCTTCCTCTCAATTGCCGGGGTTGCTCTGGGAGTAGCTGTGGTGTTTTTTGTCAATTCTATGATGAACGGCTTCGAAACCGAGGTCAAATCGAGAATTGGCGGAACTATCTCCCACATAACGGTCTATGGCTACGGCAATTCCGGTATCAGGGATTATGATGAGTTAATTGGCGAGGTGAATGCGGTACGCGGGATAACCGGCGCGGCTCCGGTTGTGCTGGGCAAAGCCGTGGTTGGCTCGGAGCATGATAATGACGGCGTTCTGGTTCGCGGCGTTAACCCGGAAGATATTTCCCAGGTCTCCAATATAAAAGAGCATATGTACAGGGGCAGTTTCGGTTTCGAGCCGGATAACGGCCTGCCCGGCACTGTGCTGGGGCGCGGTCTGGCACGACGTCTTCAGGTCACCATCGCTGATACTGTTTATATCGCCAGCCTGAAAGGGCGCAGCCTGAGCCTGGGGATGAGCGATGTTAAGATCACGCGCTTTCGTCTAAACGGTATTTTCGAGACCGGGATGTATGATTATGACGATTATTTTATGTTTATTTCGATTCCCGAGGCACAGCAGATTTTCAAATTGCGCGACAGCCAAACCAGAACAAGAAACAAGCTGCTCTCAATCGGAAATCCGCTTATAGAACCTTTCGCAACGAATTACATGCAGCCATCCGAAATATATCAGCCCACTGATCCTGTCAGCGCAATCCAGGTCAAGGTCGACGATCCGGCACGGGTTCAGCCTATAACCAAGAATCTCGACAGCCGAATCGGAATGTTTAATCTGGTGCGAAACTGGGTAGATTCACACGCGAATCTGTTTTACTGGATGAAATGGGAAAAGATACTTCTGACACTGGCTATGTTTCTGATTGTAGCTGTTGCATCATTCAACATAATTTCAACACTTGTGATGGTTGTGCTGGAAAAGCAGTCGGAGGTTGCGATTTTGAAGAGTATGGGGGCAAATCCCGGTTCAATAGTGAAAATCTTTATGATTATAGGACTTATATCGGGATTGATCGGTACATTTATCGGCTCAATTCTGGGTCTGGGGCTTTGCTGGCTGCAGATACAGTTCAAAATTATATCGCTTCCTGGTGATATATATTTCCTGAGTTTTCTGCCAATAGAGATGAGAATGATGGATTTTATAGTGATTAGTGTGCTGGCGGTCATACTAACATTCTTGGCAACGATTTACCCCGCCCTCCGTGCCGGACGGCTTTATCCGTTAGAAATTATTCGCTATCAATAGGTTTTGCTAAAAAAAATATGGAATCTGGCGACAATAAATATAACAGGGATGCCCAAAATAAGGGCAGTCTCGCAGGCGGAGCACAGGGCAATGAGGTGCTATTAAAAGCAGAGGGAATTACTAAAACTTTTCTAACATCTGAAGGCGAAATTGAGATTCTGCGAGGAATCGATTTGGAAATCAGCATGGGTGAAATGACTTCAATAGTAGGAGCATCGGGAGCCGGCAAAAGTACACTCTTATATCTATTAAGCGGTCTCGATCATCCATCGGAGGGGGCTGTCTATTACGGCTCTGACGATCTCTCCTCCATGAACGAAAAAAAACTGGCACATTTCAGAAATATTAATATTGGCTTTATTTTCCAGTTTCATTATCTTTTATCAGAGTTCAACGCTCTGGAGAATGTCATGATGCCCTTATTAATTAAAGGTAAAAATAAGAAACAGGCCTCGGAACGTGCGTATAATATATTAGAAAAAGTAGATTTAAAAGACAGGGTAAATCATCGGCCGGGCAAACTCTCGGGCGGAGAACAGCAGAGAGTTGCGGTAGCCCGTGCTCTGGTTACCGAACCGAAAATAGTCTTCGCAGACGAGCCGTCCGGGAATCTCGATGAAAAGACCGCCGATAATTTACATGGATTAATGGCAGAGATAAACGAATCAACGGGAGTCACATTTTTAATCGCTACACATAATCGAAGACTGGCCGATTTGACCGAAAAAACCTTTGAACTTTCGGCCGGGCGTCTGCGGTTACAGTAGCGGAGGTTTAATGATTTATGTTATGTGACAATTGCAAAAAGAATGAAGCAACCATTAATTTTACGCAGGTGGCAAACGACAAGAAAATCGAATATCATCTTTGTGAGAGCTGCGCCTCCAAACTCGGTTTTAAAAACCCGCTCAAGGCGGTGCCTTTCCCGCTGGGTGATTTTTTGTCATCGATGGTTGATAAGGATATCAATGAAAAGACCGGCGCTCTGGTTCAGGTTAACTGCCCCCGGTGCGGACTGACATTTGCGGAATTTTCCAAGGTGGGCAAATTCGGCTGCGGTAAATGTTATCGCGCATTCAAGACCCAGCTTGATGATCTCTTAAGGAAGATTCACGGCTCAAACCGTCATGAGGGCAAGCTTCCACACGGCAGCTCGGAATCAATGGAACCCCTGCGTAAAGAGCGAGAGCTGCAGGATCAACTGCGCGATGCCATAAAAAACGAGGAATTCGAGAAGGCTGCTGAATTGCGCGATCAGCTCAGAGTTCTGACGGAAGAAAAGTAGGAGAAGGGTATGTTTGAGGATATCATACATAAAACGGCCGCATGGCTCAAAGGCGACGGTACCGATCCCGCAATAGTTGTATCCAGCAGGGTTCGTCTGGCAAGGAATATCCAGAATATTCTTTATCCCAACAAGGGTTCCGACCAGGAGATGGAGGATTCGCGCGAATATGTGCATTCTGCTCTCAGAAATGAAAATATGATTGAACACGGCCAATATGTGCAGTCGGAAGATATGACCGAATTGGACCGCCGATTCCTGATCGAAAGACATCTCATATCTCCCGAATTCCGGGCCACCAAGCCGGCCCGGGGAATATAT
>WJIM01000260.1 GCA_014730285.1 Candidatus Zixiibacteriota bacterium | reverse complement strand
GGCGGTTATGGTCGTCCTGCCGTATTATCTGCATAATTATAAAGCGTTCGGCAAAATTACAATTCTGGGAGAGTTTTTGGCCATCAGTTCGGTTATTATGTGTATGTTATTCGTAGTAGTCGACATAGGTCAGCCATCCAGAATGTTCAACCTGTTTCTTCATCCAACACCTAACTCGATGCTCTTCTGGGATACTGTTGTGCTTTCGGGATATCTTATATTGAATGTGTTAATCAGTATTATAACGCTTGGTGCGGAACGCAAGGGTATTGCGCCGCCGAAATGGATTCGGCCTGTGATTATCTTCTCGATTCCCTGGGCTGTTTCGATTCATACCGTGACGGCGTTTCTTTACGCCGGTCTGGGTGCGCGGCCCTTCTGGATGACCGCTATTCTGGCTCCGCGATTTCTGGCCTCGGCATTTGCGGCAGGTCCTGCGCTTCTGGTACTGCTGGTACTGCTTTTAAGGAAGATTACCAAATTCCGTGTTGGGGATGAGCCGATCAGGAAGCTCACGGTGATAATCACCTATGCCATGATTATCAATGTCTTTTTCGTGCTGATGGAGTTCTTTACCGCGTTTTACAGCGCCATGCCGGAACATGTTGCTCATTTCCAGTATATGTATTTCGGACTTGACGGCAATGCCAACCTGGTGCCCTGGATGTGGACCTCGGTTGTGCTTTCGATCTTTGCGCTGGTGATGTTGATTGTGCCGAAATTCCGTTATAATTTCAAGCTGTTGCCGATTACATGTGTTGCCGTATTTATCGGTCTCTGGATCGATAAGGGAATCGGCCTGATCATAACCGGATTCGTACCCTCGGTTCTGGGAGAGGTGGTATCCTACAAACCGACCTTCCCGGAGATAATGATCACTATTGCGATTTATGCCGTGGGCGCGCTGTTGGTTACGGTATTCTATAAAGTTGCACTGACTGTCCGCGGTGAGGTGACCTACGACCGGGTTCGCCCGCTTGAATCGAGGGCGGTTGGAACAAAGTAGGAATGAGTACATAAAATAGATTTTAAATGCCGGACGAGATGATTCTTATCCGGCATTGTTTTTAAAAAAGGATATGGATAATGGAAAAATCGGATGTTGTTATAATCGGGGGTGTGGCCTGCGGATGCAAGGCTGCGGCTACGCTTGCGAGACGGAAACCGGAACTCGAGATCACTGTCTTTCAAAAGGAAAAGGAGCTTTCCTATGCTGCCTGCGGCATGCCTTATTTCGCATCCGGGGATGTTGAATCGTTTCAGGCTCTGACCGAGACCTCATATAATGTTGTCCGCGACGTCGGCTATTTCAAAAACAGCAAGGGATTTATTGCTGTTACTGAATCCGAGGTAATTGAAATCAACCGCGATGAGAAAAAGGTGAAGGTAAAGAACCTCAAAACCGGCGACAGCTACGATCATGGTTACGATAAGCTGGTGATCGCCACCGGCGCAACCCCGAAAAAGCTTCCAATCGATATTCCAAAATCCGACCGAATTATGCCCTTCACGCGTCCCGATGACGCCAAGAATTTCCGCAAGCTTGCCCAGACCGGGGGAGTCGGCAATGCACTGGTAGTCGGCGGCGGATTTATCGGATGTGAGGTGGCCGAGGCGGCTGCCAGCCTGTGGGGCATCGAAACCACGCTGGTGGAGATGGAACCTCAGCTTCTCCCGTATGCGCTGGATGAGGATATGGCTATTCCGGTGGGGAAGGAGATGGAGGCCAATGATGTTAAGGTCCATTTGAGTACCGCTGTTACGAAGTTTGAGCTTGTGGATGAGGATAAAGTCAGGGTTACTCTCTCCAATGATGAAGAGCTTGAGGTGGATTATGTATTTCTTTGCGTGGGAGTAACTCCTGCCTCCCATCTGGCTGAGGCCGCAGGTCTTGAGATAGGAGAAAACGGCGGAGTCAAGGTGAACGAATATATGCAAACCTCCGATCCGGATATTTATGCCGGTGGAGATGTTGTCGAGAGTATTCATCAAATTACCGGCAATCCGATTTATCTTCCGCTGGGTTCAATTGCCAACCGTCACGGCCGGATCATCGCCGAACATATTGTCGCCGGAGAGGATAGATTTCCCGGTGTATTGGGAGCCTTCATGGTTAAGGTGTTCGACCTCAATGTCGGCTCGGTGGGATTGAGTCAGCAGGCGGCTGATGAAGCGCAAATCAATGCCAACTCGGTATGGGCTTCGTTTGTGGATAAGCCGGATTATTATCCCGAAAGCCAGTCGATTTCCTTGAAAATGGTCTTCAATCCGGAGGATCATTCCCTTTTGGGAATTCAGGGTGTAGGCAAGGGTGATATTGTACGCAGAATCGATGTGTTTTCGGCATTTCTGCAGAATAAATGTAAAATCGATGATTTGCTGAATTTTGAGCATGGCTATGCGCCCCCTTATGCCGAGGCGCTCGATCCGTTGTACCATCTCGGTACTATTGCAAAATCGCTTGAGAACGGTTTCGAGCAGGACAGTCCGGGAGATGATTATTCCGAGGGTGATTTTATTCTGCTTGATGTGCGTGAGCCGGATGAAGTGGAAGCTCTGCCGTTTAAAGCAAAAAATATAGTCCATATACCCCTGAACGACCTCGAGGAAGAGGCTGATAAACTGGATAAGTCCAGGGAAATAGTAATTTTATGTCATCGCGGCATGCGCTCGTACCAGGCCTCTCATATCCTCAAGGCCGCCGGATTCGAGAAAATATCGTATATTGGAGGCGGTACCACATTAGCGGTAAAATCATTAGCTTGACAGCCCCTTTTATTCGTATATTTTAGAACGTCGATAAAAATGGTATATTATGGCTCGAAAGTGTATAGATTGCAATAATAAGGAAAGCTGGTATCTGGCGGTTTGCGGGATAAATCACCGCACCGCCTCGATCGAGGAACGGGCTCCCCTGGCGCTGGGTCATGATGAAATCCCGACCGCCCACCTGGAGCTGGCCAACTTCGATAATGTTTACGAGGCGGTGGCGATTTCGACCTGCAATCGGGTGGAATTCTATCTGGTATTGAAGGCCGGCGTGGAGCCGTTTAATGTGGTTAAGAATTTCTACCGCAATTTCCGCAAACTGGATATCTCGCATCTGGAACCGAAGTGCTATACCAAGAAGGAGCTTCTGGCGGTCGAACATCTGTTCAAGGTCGCGGGCGGTCTTGACTCGATGGTTTTGGGGGAATCGCAGATATTCGGCCAGATCAAGGAATCGTACAGCTCGGCCTGTATGCTCAAAACGGCCGGTAAGATAATTCACCGGCTTTTCCATCTGAGCTTCAGAACCGGCAAACTTATCCGCAGCCAAACCAGCCTGACCGAGGGCGCGAGTTCAGTCTCGGGTGCGGCAATAAGTCTTCTGAAAAATCAGATCGACGGCAATAAGGAAATACCGATTCTGTTTATCGGCGTTAACCAGATGATCCACATCGCCGCCACGGCATTGCACAAATCGGGCTACAGCAATTTCATGTTCGCCAACCGCACCGAATCGAAGGCGGTTGAGATGGCCGAGAAATACGGCGGCTCCGGTCATGCCATGTCCGATCTCAATAAGCTGCTTGAATCGTCTGAGGTTGTGGTTACCTGCACCGGTTCACCCGAGCCGTTTTTGGATGAGTCCAATCTGGTTCCAGCGGTCGAGAACGGCAATGACCGGAAGATGCTAATAATGGATATGGCAATTCCGCGGGATACCGTGCCGCTTCCGGATCATAAGGACAGGATTAAGATATTCGATCTCGAGGATGTGGATTTTTATCTTAAGGAGACTCAGCGAAGCCGTGAGGATGCTATTCCGGAGGCCGAGGAGATAATCAATCGCAAACTCTCCGAATTCGGCTATTGGTATGAGCATGCCAAAAGCGAGCCGTTGGTTATGCGTGTGGAGCATGAACTGGAGCGAATCCGCCGCGAGGAGATGTCCGAGATCACCAGAGAGCTTGATGAAGATACCACCAGGAAAATCGAGGAATTTTCCAAACGCCTGATAGATCGCCTGCTAACCACAAATCGACGCTGTAAGAAAGGACATTAATAGCTGTGAAACAAAAAAACGATGAATACCTTCCGGTAAATTTAGCGCTTGAAGATAAAAACTTTCTGGTTGTGGGAGGCGGTAAGGTTGCCGCTCGCAAAATCGATCTGCTTGTCCCGCGAGGCACATATCTGACAGTAGTTGCAAAAGAACCTGACCAGAAAATCCGTGAGCTCGAGAAAAACTCCCTGCTTATCCTTCATGAGAAGGAATATGAGGTTTCTGATTTAGAAAATATGGATTACGTGATAGCCGCTACCGATGACAGCGATTTGAATGAGCAGATTTATGAGGAATGCAAGAAACGCAACATCCTGATAAATGTCGTCGATGACCCGAAGCATTGCGATTTTATATTCCCTTCGATATTGCGACGCGGCCCGATTACATTCACGGTTTCTACCGCAGGCAAATCGCCTTTTCTCTCTGCTTTCCTGCGGCAGATTATGGAAAATGCCTTCACCGAGGAATGGATCTTTATCGGCGACCTGGCAACCAAATATCGTAAATATGTTCTGCGCAAATTCAAGGATCGCGAGGATTTGAAAGCCGAATGTTTCAAGCGTTTTCTGGATGTGAACTGGATGGAGATTCTGCGGCAACACGACGAGCATGCCGCGGAAGATTACTACAATAAACTCCTGGACAGTCTGGAAGAAATTTAATCTATGGCTGAGAACAGCGAAAAGACGGGCAAAGTTTATCTAATCGGAGCCGGGCCTGGCGATCCTGACCTTATCACGATCAAGGGTCTTAGCCTGCTCAATTCCTGCGATGTTATTGTCTATGACAACCTGATCCCGCATGAATTAATCGTAACGATACCTCCCAATATCGAAAAAATCTATGTGGGAAAGGCTGCCAGCGCTCATACACTTCCCCAGGAAAAGATCAATGAGCTTTTAGTCGAGCAGGCACAGCAGGGCAAAAATGTGGCGCGTCTGAAGGGCGGCGATCCGTTCGTCTTCGGACGCGGCGGGGAAGAGGCGGAATTTTTGCGCAAGCATGATATCGAATACGAGATCGTACCCGGCGTAACCGCCGGTCTTGCCGCAGCGGCCTCGGCCGGAATCCCGGCCAGCCATCGGGATAAATCCAGCGCAATTCTTCTGCTGACCGCTCATGGCGCCTCCGACCATGAATTTTTCGTCGACTGGGACTGGGTTGGAAAGGTCGAAAAAGGCACTGTTATCGGATATATGGGGGTGAAGCAGCTTCCCAATGTAGTGGAAAGACTGATCGAGGCCGGTATGCCGCCGGGAATCGAGGCGGCTATGATTGAACGTTGCTGCTTTTCTACCCAGAAAGTTGTACGAGCCCGTCTGGAGGATTTGCCCGCAGAGGCCGAACGCCAGGATGTTCATCCTCCGGCAATATTCATAATCGGCGAGGTAGCCGAACTCTCGGAAAAACTGGAGTGGTACAACCGCAAAATATTATCCGGAGTGCGGATTATGATTACCCGTCCCGCCGATCAGTCCAAATGGATTTACCGGATGTTCCGCAATCTGGGCGCGGAGGTAATCGCCTATCCCACAATCAAGACAGTTTACAATGACGATAAAGAAGGCTGGGAGAAATTTATCAAGTCCGGCGGCAAGGATAACTGGCTTTTCTTTTCCAGTGAAAACGGCGTGCGTTATTTCTTCGGATTTCTGAAATCCAAGCAGATCGATCTGCGTCTGGTCGGACGGTATGCCATAGCGGCCGCAGGACACGGTACGCTTCGAGCCCTGAAGGACCTGGGATACCAGCCGGATTATGCTCCGGGTGTATCGGGGATGGTGAAATTTGCCCGGCAGATGTGCCAGGATGTTGAAGTCGATAGAGTAAAAGTCATCAGGGTGCGCGGACAACTTCCGCATGATAACATAGAAGAAGTTTTGAAAAAGGGAGGAGCCGAGGTTCATCCACTGACATTATATAAAACCGAGTATTCAAGCTGGCATGAGAATGAAATCAGGCGGCTTTTCATGCATCCGCCGAACATGATTATGTTCTCGAGCGGAAGATCGGTTGACGGATTAGTCGAAATTCTCGGTCAGGAAAAAGCCCTGGAGCTGGCGTCGAAATCCAAAATCGCAACAATCGGCCCGACAACATCGGAAACTGTCAGGAAATATAATATGGAAGTCGAGCTGGAAGCGACAAGGCATTCCATACCTGATCTGATAAATCAAATCGTTCAATATTATCAAAAGAAATAAATATGTATAAAATAGCTACAAGGGGAAGCCGGCTGGCGACACGCCAGTCCGGGATGATACGGGATTTGCTTGCGGAGAAAGCCGGCCTTGAGGCGGAATTGATGATAGTCAAGACTGCCGGAGATGTTATCCAGAACAAACCGCTTTCTGAGGTCAAGGGCACCGGATTTTTCACCAAGGAAATCGAGCAGGCTCTTTTTGACGGCCGCGCCGATATTGCCGTGCATTCACTCAAGGATCTTCCGATACAACAACCGCCCGGTATCGAGGTCATGGCGATAGCGGAAAGGGAGGATCCCCGTGAGGCGCTGATCACGCGACCGGAAAACATCGACACCTCGCATCCGATGAAGCTGAAATTCGGCCTCAGCGTAGGTACCAGCGCCATCAGGAGAAAGGCCCAGATAATGGCGCTTCGTCCCGATCTTAAGGTTAAGGATTTGCGCGGCAATGTGACAACCCGTCTGGAAAAACTTCGTTCCGGTGAATATGATGCGATAATCATTGCTTACGCCGGGCTTAAACGTGTCGGTGTTGAAATCGATGATCTCGAGCTGAGGGTTTATAAAATAGATGAATTCGTACCTGCCCCGGCACAGGGAGCGCTCGCAGTCGAGACTCGTACAAAGGATTATGATGTCGCCAGTAAAGTGGCGAAGATAAATCATAACCAGACCAAAGCCGCAGTCGATGCCGAGAGAAGGCTTCTGCTGTTATGCGGAGGCGGATGCCATCTTCCGCTGGGTGCGAATCTCAGCCGTACCGATAACGGTATGGCGATGTCGGTTTTTTGGTCCTATGTCCTGCCTGATAACACTCTTAAATGTGTTTACGATAAGAAAACCGGCGAAAGCTATGACCAGCTTGTGGAGGACAGCTATGCCCTGATCAAGAGGACTGAACTTCAGGACATTTTGAGGTTCAAAGGCCGTTCCAAAGAGGCGCCCGGAAAGCTGTTGATTACACGGCCCTCTGAAAAGACCGATGAGCTGGAGCAAAAACTTGCCGAGAAAAATATCGAACTTATTTCCTATTCGGTGCAAAAGCTTAACAAGAATTTTGATGATAAAGAATGGATCGATATAGAGCAGAGATTTCATGAATATGAATACATAATTCTTACCAGCGCCAATGCCGTCAGGTTTTTCAAGGAGATTCTGGAAGCCAGCAATATTCCTCCTGAAAATTATTCCTATAAGAAGATTGCCACGGTTGGGCTTAAAACAGCCCAGGCGGCGGGGGAAGCATTCCCGGATTCGGAAATAATAGTATCCCACATCTCAACCGGAGCGGGACTCGGGGCGCATATGCTGGAATACAAAAAAGGCAAAACCCTCTTCCCCTGTGCGGCGGAGGCCGGGCATGATCTGGAACGGATTCTGGGCGATGCCGGATGGGATATAGACAGGTTCAAGATTTATGAGTCCATGGCGGAGAAAAACGAGAATCTTCCGCATATCGATCCAAAAGATATCGCCTTTTACTGCTTCACCAGCCCGCTGGCGGCAGAGTTTACATTTGATAAAATCAGTATTCCCGAAAGCAGCCTGATTATATCGATTGGCCCCAAGACCTCAGAAAAAATCAGGGCGTTGGGCCATAATGTTGACTGGGAGATTCCAAACTCTAATCTGGAGTGGTTATGGCAGGTTCTTTAGATGACCGATCGAACATTCGTCCGAGACGGCTCAGATCATCGCAGCTAATCCGTGATCTGACCGCCGAGACGAGATTGAACATCCCCGGAATGATTCAGCCTTATTTCGTTATTTCCGGACAGAATAAAGTGGAAAAGATAGAGTCGATGCCCGGTATCGAACGCCATACCGCAGACAAGCTGGTTAAACAGATCGAAAAAGATTTGAAGCTTGGGATTAAAAATATTATGCTCTTCGGCCTGTCGGATGAGAAGGACGACAAAGCCAGCATGGCTTATTCGAAACAGAATCCTGTTGTGAAAGCGATCCAGAGGTTAAGAAAAGAGTTCAAAAAAGATTTAATGATATCCTGCGATATCTGCCTTTGCGCTTACACCGACCACGGCCATTGCGGCTTAATTAAGGATGATTATGTCGATAACGATTCCTCGCTTGATGCACTTTCTAAAATGGCGGTGGTGCATGCCGAGGCCGGCGCCGATATAGTGGCTCCGTCGGACATGATGGACTTCCGGGTGGCCGCGATACGGGAGTCGCTGGATTCCAAGGGATTTTTGAATACGCTAATTATGGCTTATACCGCCAAGTATGCCTCGGCTTACTATGGGCCGTTTCGTGAGGCGGCGGACTCCGCGCCGTCATTCGGCGACCGCAAAACCTACCAGATGGATTACCGCAATAGCCGAGAAGCGTTAAAGGAGCTCTGGACCGATGTGGATGAGGGTGCGGATATCGTCATGGTCAAACCGGCCATGCCATATTTGGATATAATATCGTTATTTAGACAAAATACCGAATTGCCGGTTGCGGCCTATAATGTTTC
>WJIM01000259.1 GCA_014730285.1 Candidatus Zixiibacteriota bacterium | reverse complement strand
GGCGTGGATAGGGCACCTCTCTTCGTGCAGTTTGAATCTTTATGGTGCGCACTGATATTCGTCGTGCATGGGAACGTATACTACGCACGAATATCTGGGTGGCCTGCCCAAACTCGCTTTGGGCAGGTTCGATATATCCAATATAGCACGCCCAAATAAATTTGACCGTGCCACCCGTTAATGGTTGAATATTGTCATGTGCGAGCCAGGTTCCCTAACCTGGCCAATAACCGTCGGGTTGGGGAACCCGACGACACTATGATCAAACCTGAATCTACAACTGAAATTGCTTCTCTTCGGAATTTGCAAAAGGTGGGACTGAAATCTTGCGTTCGCCGTCGCCATTGGAAATCGTGATCTCTACCTCCGGCTCATGTTTTTGGTCGCAGTAACGTGCTGTCAAACGTGCCGCGAATTCGAGCGCATCTTCCGAACTCACACCCTTTAAAAGCACAATTGGCGAGCCGGTATCTTTGGCCTCGAGGACCATATCATGATCCTCTTTATACCGCTCGATCTTATCGTTTTCGACTTCGTTACGGCCGACAATCATCCTGGCATTATCATTGAAACGGAAATGCCGTCCGACCCGAAGAAGATTGAGATCATCGAAATTGATATGCTCCTGATGATCCATCAAATCCCGCAGGCGCTCGGAATATTTCTTATCCGTCAGAAGACATCCCGCCGCCGGGGTAGGATAATCCTCCAGACCGAATTTCTCCGCCAGCTTCATCTGACGCTTGCGGCCTCTGCCGTTAATATCCAGAAGCTGCTCCCGATCAACCAGTCCCTCTTTCTCGGGAATAGTCGGCTCCAGAAGTTTGGCTGAAAGCGGACGCAAAAGAATCCCCTCGACATCGGCATCACGTTCAACAGCCCTCATGGAATTCTTCAACTGCGACTTGGGCCTCTGCCCCAGCACCTCGCCGGTAATTAAGAAATCGGCGCCGGTCATCTCCATGAATTGCTTTGCTTCACGCAGCATCAAAATCCGGCAGTCCACACATGGGTTCATATTCTTGCCGTGCCCGTATTTCGGATTCCTGACAATGTCAATGAACTTCTCACCCAAATGCATCATCTTGACCGTAAAGCCGAACTTCTTCGACATCGGCTCCGGATCCTGGGAGCACGACGACTTATCGACAATATCACATCCAAAGTGTGTCAGAAACATCAACGCGGTAACATCTATATTTTGCTGCAGCATCAAAAGCACCGCCAGCGAGCTATCCAAACCGCCCGAAAAAAGGGCGACACATTTTGCTTTCTTATCAGACATAATAGAACCTCAATTCAGACAAACAATACTCATTCTATCATGATTCATTGTTATAATAAACAAATCGCCATCTCTGTCAAGAACTTAAACCTCAGAATTCCGTATAGAGCTATAAACAAACTCTGCCGAAGTTCAATTTGCAGACTATATAATAAAATTTATGGTACAAAGCGCAAATATCTATGTATAATTTTAAGACAGCGTTGAGATTAATAGAAATGTAAATGCAATTAGATGA
The DNA here is from genome assembly GCA_014730285.1 of Candidatus Zixiibacteriota bacterium. Classification (GTDB taxonomy): domain Bacteria; phylum Zixibacteria; class MSB-5A5; order JAABVY01; family JAABVY01; genus JAABVY01. The sequence continues at coordinate 9,529 of WJIM01000259.1, read as the reverse complement.
CATTCATGAATTTACAGGTGTATTTTCCGTGCACACTTTAAAACCGGGCGATAATTATGACATTAAATCGGTGCACACCACCTAAGCCTATGTACGGCAAACAATAACTATCAAACATTTGGCGGCAAACAAGAAGGAAACTTTGGTACTCCTGTAAACGTTAAATATGTAAGAAGATAGACGATTGAGCCGGGCCCTCCAAAATAGTGTCCAGCTTGACAGATATATAAAAACAATTAGATTATGCATGGAAGATAATTTGATCGGAGGCAATATGTATAGAAGGAAGACAACGGGTTACTACTCCATCGTACTGGCGGTTCTGGCGCTGGCGCTGATCTGGTTTGTGGGGCATGGTGAGGCCGGAGAGGCGAGCCTTAATGCACAGGATTTATTTGCAGTCGATACTGTTGATCTGAATGAACAGCAGGATCAGGAATCCGGCAAGGCCGGCCAGGACAAGCCCAAGACGATGTCGCATTACACCCGTCTGCTGGCCACGATGGCCTACAAAATACACAACAACTACATGGAACCGATAGAGGCCGATGAGCTGGCGCGTCATGCCATTGACGGTATGCTGGATGAGCTCGATCCGTTTTCGGTCGTACTGGAACGCAAGGCTTATGAAGGTTTGATGGAAAAGACTCACGGCAAGTACGAGGGTCTCGGAATAGTGATCGCCAAACGCGGCGATTATATAACAGTAATTTCGCCCTTCGAGGGCACTCCTGCCTGGAACATGGGTATTCAGGCCGGGGATAAAATTATCGAAATCAATGGCAAAGATACCAAGAACATGACCGTGGATGATGCCTCCGATATAATGCGCGGTCCGGCCGGCACCTCGATCAATCTTACTATTGAGCGTCCCGGCTTCGATGATCCGCTCGATTACGAAATCGAGCGCGCTGTAATTGAATTAAAGTCCGTGAACTACGCCGGTATAGTCGATGATGATATCGGCTACGTGCGTCTCTCGAAATTCTCGGAGACTGCCACCGAAGAGCTTCAGCATTCGATAGACAGCCTGATGCGCGAGAAGCCGATTGAAGGTTTGATCCTCGATCTGCGCTCCAACGGCGGCGGGCTTCTGTCGCAGGCTGTTGATGTTGCCAACCTTTTCCTGAAACGCGGCAATACCGTTGTTTCTACCAGGGGCAACACAACATCGGCCGAGAGAGAGTACACGGCTCGCTACGATCCGATTTATCCCGACAAGCCGCTTATTATTCTGGTTGACGGCGGCACCGCCTCGGCTTCGGAGATTGTTTCCGGCGCTGTTCAGGACTGGGATCGCGGAATCATTATCGGCAATACCACTTTCGGCAAGGGGCTGGTACAGCAGATATTCCGAACCAATGATCCGGATATCGCCCTGAAGCTGACCACGGCCAAGTATTACATTCCCTCCGGCAGATGCATTCAGCGTCCGGAGAGATCGACCAAGCATCCCGAACTGCTCGTCGAGGATGAAGATGTTACTATTGATGAAGACGCTGATGAGACCCCTGAGGACAGAGAGATGTTTCTGACCAAGGGCGGACGTCCGGTCTACGGCGGCGGCGGTGTGGTACCGGATATCGAGATCGAGCGCGACAAATGGCAGCCGATCGAGATCAATCTGGAACGCCAGACCATGTTCTTCGAGTTTGCCGTGAACTACACCTCGAAGCATCCTGAAGTCGACAGAAGCTTCACGGTTACAGATGAGATTTTTGAGGACTTCAAGAAATTCCTGAAAGAACAGGAATTCACATACAAGAGCAAGCTCCAGTCCAAGCTCGAAGCCTTTGAGGAGGCTGTAAAGGAACATGAAAAGGAAGACCTTTTCAAAGATGATATCGAAGATCTTCGCAGGCTGGTCGAAATCGAGAAGGAACAGGATTTAGCAAACAGCGAAGACTGGATCAGGCGTTCGATCAAACGCGAGATTGTCCGCAAGCTCTACGGTGAGACCGGAGTTTACGAGGAGATGGTCTTAAAGACCGATCCGTATGTCAAGAAAGCTCTGGAAATCTTAAACGAACGCGGATCGTATTCGAAACTGCTGGAGCCTCAGGAAGAATCTGACACATAAAAAATGGCATCCCCACGGGGAGGCATCCGCCTCCCCGTTTTTTTATCCACAATTAATACCAACAGATGCCTAAACCAATCCTGATACCGGCCGATGATATTACTGAGGGAGTATCAAAATGTTAGCAAGCAAACGCGCGCCTTACACCGCATTTGCGTATTACTATGACCAATTGGGCTGGTCGGAATTTACCGACATAGTCTACCCCTACGTGGAAAAATTCATTGGTCGAATGCGCACCAAACCGGAAACATTTCTGGATCTGGCATGCGGTACGGGCACTATGGCACACAGATTATCGGAACAGAAGATCAAGGTGCTGGGCATCGATATCAGCCCCGAGATGATCGAGGTCGCCTCGGCCAAGATTCCCAGCAACGGATGTCCCCCACAATTCCGGACAGGAGATATCACCGATTTCGATCTGGAACGAAAATTCGATATGGCCGGAAGCTTCTTCGACTCGCTCAACCATTTGCAAACCAGATCTGAAATCAAAGAAGCGATGCAACAGGCTTACAACCATCTCCGAGATGATGGATGGTTCCTTTTCGACATGGTGACAAAAATCGGGCTGGAAAACTGGAAGGACTATTACAATTCATCCGGTGATTCATTCTATGTCACCCAGGAAGCGCGCTTCCTGCCTTCCAAAGACAAGGCCGAGGTCAAAATTGAAGCCTTCGTCAATGACGGCGAAAATGGTACTATCCATATCCGCGAAATATTCAAAGAAATTTACATCTCACTCGAAAAAACGTATGAATATCTGCACAGCGTGGGCTTCACCAAAATCATCGCCGAACCGTTTCCCCCTGCGGAAAAAGTCGAGGACGCCGACCGCATCATGTTCTACGCCAAAAAATAGTTTTCCCTTTTTGTCTTTACAGACCGCCTTCTTTGTTTCATATTCCCTTTATGAAAAAATACCGTCGAATAATATTATTGATTCTCGATGCCTGCGGGATAGGCGAACTTCCCGATGCGGATGAATATGGTGATGCGGGCGCAAATACGATAGCCAACACCGCCAAAAAGCTGGGAGGCTTGAACCTGCCCAATCTGGCACAGATGGGACTGGGCAATATAGAGGATATCAAAGGCGCGCCCAAAACCGATAAGCCCTCCGCATTTTACGGTAAGCTGGCAGAAATTTCCAAAGGCAAAGATTCAACAGTGGGCCACTGGGAGCTGGCCGGAGTGGTACTGCACGATCCCTTTCCGGTATTTCCCGAGGGATTCCCGCCGGAGCTTATAAATAAATTCGAGCTTCTTTCCGGATTCAAAGTTACCGGCAATAAGCCCGCCTCCGGGACAAAAATCATCGCCGAGCTCGGTGATGAACATGTAGAAACCGGCAAGCTGATTGTCTACACCTCAGCCGACAGCGTATTTCAAATAGCTGCACACACCGATATCGTCCCGCTGGAAAAGCTCTACGAGGTCTGCATTAAAGCTCGCAGGATGCTGACCGGCAAATGGGGCGTATCGCGAGTGATAGCGCGGCCGTTTGTGGGCGAATCCGGAAATTATACCCGAACCTCCGACCGCAAGGATTTCTCCATAGAGCCGGTGGAAGACACTATGCTCGACAAGCTGATCAAAGTCGAATACCAGGTAACCGGCGTGGGTAAAATTCAGGATCTTTTTGCGGGACGCGGCCTGACCGAAAGCTATCATACAAAGAATAACGAACAGGGTGTAAACACTACATTGAAGATGATCGCTGAAAAGGACAACGGCCTGATCTTCATAAATCTGGTCGATTTCGATATGCTCTGGGGCCATCGCAACGATTACAAAGGCTTTGGCAAGGGGCTGGAGGATTTCGATAAACGCCTCCCGGAAATCCTGGATACTCTTCGTGAGAATGACCTCCTGATCATAACCGCCGATCATGGCTGCGATCCGACAATAGAGACATCAACCGATCACAGCCGTGAATATGTCCCGCTTCTGGCGTATGCGCATGATATGAATAATCAAAAATCGCTGGGAACAAGAGAGACCTTTGCCGATGTTGCTCAGACTGTATGCCAGAACTTCAACCTCGAACCTATGAAATACGGGAAGGGATTTCTCGATGAGCTCGCTTGAGGAAAAGGCGCTGGAAAAGGCAAAGGCCGCTATGGAAAATTCATATTCGCCCTATTCAAAGTTTCGGGTGGGAGCGGCAATTATTTCCACCGACGACCGCATCTTCGCAGCTACTAATGTCGAAAACCGTTCATACGGCCTGACTGTTTGCGCGGAACGTGCGGCTATTTTCAGCGCAGTTGCAAAAGGCGTTAGAAAAATCAAATACCTGGCACTTGTCTCGGACTCCGAGAAATGCATCACCCCCTGCGGAGCATGTCTTCAGGTGATCTCCGAGTTTGCCAACGACCTAAAAATAGAATCAGTCAACAAAAACGGCCAGAAGGAGACTTTTACATTAAAGCAGCTCCTTCCCAGGTCATTCAAATTAAAATAGAAAGATTTATGCTGAAACTCGAAGCATTCATAGACCACACCCTCTTAAAATCGGAATCCACCTCGCAGGATATAAAACGGCTTTGCAAAGAAGCAATTAAATACAAATTCAAAACAGTATGTATCAATCCGGCTTTTATAGAACTCGCCGTTGACGAGCTTAAGAATACAAATGTAGCTGTGGGCACTGTATGCGGATTTCCACTGGGCGCAACCAGGACCGAGATTAAGGTCTACGAGGCCGAAACGGCCGAAAATGCCGGGGCCTCGGAAATCGATATGGTCGCCAATATAGGCGCTATCAAAGAGGGAGATTTCGAACTGGTGAAAAAGGATATCGCGCGAGTGCGCAAGGCGCTGGTCGGCAGTACGATTCTTAAGGTCATACTCGAATGCACATTATTGGAGGATGAGGAAATCGAAACCGCCGCCAAAATCGCGGCCGAATGCGGGGTGGACTTTGTCAAAACCTCCACCGGATTTTTCGGCGGGGCCACACTTCATCATGTCACCCTCTTGTTTAATACAGTCGGCAAAAAAACCGATATAAAAGCTGCCGGGGGCATCCGTGACGTCAAAACTGTCCTGGCCATGATCGAGGCCGGAGCATCTCGTATCGGAACCTCCTCGGCGGTAAAGATCATGGAAGAGTACCGAAACAGAAATAACAATGCTGGCGCCTGATTTAATTGCAAAAAAGCGTGACGGGGAAAAACTCTCTCGAGATGAGATAAAATTCCTTATCGAGAGCTACACCGCGAATAAAATTCCGGACTACCAGATTTCTGCCTTTTTGATGGCCGCCTTTTTAAACGGCCTCGATACCGATGAAACCTTCTGGCTGACAGAAACTATGCTTCATTCCGGCAAAAGCATAAAATTCCCCAAAAATACACATCCTGTTTACGACAAGCATTCTACCGGCGGGGTGGGCGATAAAATCAGCTTAACCCTCTCCCCTCTTATGGCGTCAGTGGGATATAATATCGCCATGCTCTCCGGACGCGGCCTGGGACATACAGGAGGCACACTCGATAAGCTGGAATCTATCCCCGGCTTAAATCCATTCTGGACCGAGGCTCAGATAAAAAAGCGTCTCGAAAAATGCCGTATTGCAATTTCCGGCCAGACAAGGAATATCGCTCCAGCCGACAAAAAAATATACGCTCTCCGCGATCTTACAGGCACAGTGGAATCAATTCCGCTTATAACAGCAAGCATACTCTCCAAAAAGCTGGCGCTCGAGACCGACGGCATAATTTTCGATATTAAGGTCGGCTCCGGCGCTTTTATGAAGACCAAAAACAACGCCAGACGGCTTGCCCGATCGCTCCTGGGAGTCTGCGGCAAATTCAAACGCCCGGCTGTCTGCCTTTTGACCGACATGTCGGAACCGTTGGGGCATTATGTCGGCAACTTTACCGAGATAATCGAAACGATAGATTTCCTCAAGACCGGAGAGCCGGAGGATGTCAAAGCGGTAACCTTCCGTCTTGGCTACGAAATCGCCCGTCTTAACGGATACACAGACGGCAAAAAGAGATTCTATGATAGACTTTCCGAGGCTTTAGATTCAAGAGAAGCCCTGAAAAATTTCCTTGATTTTGTAAAAATATCCGGCGGCGATATAAAAATGCTCTCTGATCCGAAAAGCTGTCATAAGCCCAAAGCAGGCGGAAAGCTCACCGCCGATAAAACCGGATATATCGCCTTTTACGATACGGAATTGATCGGCAAGGCCTCGCTTGTGCTGGGCGCGGGACGTCTTAAGATCGAGGACAAAATCGATCCAATGGCAGGGATTTATATCTGCAAAGAGCTGGGGCGGAAGATAAAAAAGGGCGAAACTCTGTTTAAGCTGTTCGGTTCAAACAGAAAAGCCGTGGCCGAGGCAAAAACAATGCTGTCCCGATCGTATAAAATCACGAAGGAAAGGTTTGCATCGCCTCGAAAAATCATTACCTTGGTAGAAAAATGAGCGGTAAGGACAACAAAAGAACGCCGGAAAAGAGGCCGTATCTGGGAATTTACTTTCGATGTTGTCATATATACAGCAGAATTTATAAAGACAGAGAGGGCTCTGCCTATGTGGGTTATTGCCCCAAATGTATGCGTAGGGTAAGGGTCAAAATCGGAGAAGGCGGCACAAGCGAGAGGTTTTTTATAGCGCAATGAGAATACGGAAATCACGGCTTGTTATAGTTCCACTGGGCGAGGTTGATTATTTCCTGATTAATAAACTGGCTACCAATCTTTCATCAACATTGTCAATTTCAGCCAACATAATGCAGGGTGTAAAAATCCCGCCGGAGTCCTACAATATCATGCGCTCTCAGTATTATGCCACGGTGATTCTGCAGAAGATGGAAATCATGAAGTCCAGCCAGAAAGAGCTTATGCTGGGTATTATGGAGGAAGATATTTACGCCGGTGAGGAACATTCGGTTACCTCGGAAATCGACCGCCTGACCGGATGCGGCGTGATCTCGCTCATGCATCTGCGTTCCGATTTCTACGGCCTGCCTGAAAACGAAAAATGGGTCTATCCACGCCTGTTTAAGGAGACCTTCAAAATCGTGGCGCGCCTGATGGGCATGCGTGCCTGCCGCAATCCGCATTGCGTGCTGTACTATTCCGATGATATGCGCGATATCGACGACAAAAAACTCAAGCTTTGTGATATCTGTCAGAGGGAATTTTTTAAACTGGTCTAAAATCATTTTCTTGCCCGTTCTTTGATGTTTTTATTGAAATTCCTAAAGCATCAGTTAATATAAATCTCATGAATATAGAACAGCTTGCACAGGCGCTCAGAAACGACAACGAATTCATGGACTGCGTCACCCATTGGGAGACGCTCCCTCCCATGGAGCCGCAATATGCCGATTTCCCCGAGCATCTCGATCCGCGCCTGAAGGAAGTGCTGACCCAAAAGGGAATCCGTCAGCTTTACACTCACCAGCGCGAGGCCTACGACCTCGCCTCCGAAGGCAAAAATTTCGTGGTGGTAACACCCACTGCCTCGGGCAAGACGCTCTGTTATAATCTGCCCGTGCTGAATACGATTCTATCCAAGCCTGATTCACGGGCCTTATACCTCTTTCCCACCAAGGCGCTCTCGCAGGATCAGGTCAGCGAGCTGTATGAGACCATCACCGCGCTCGAGGCCGATATCAAGACATTTACATTCGACGGCGACACTCCCCAGAATGCGCGTAAGAAAATTCGCGAGGCCGGGCATATAGTGGTCACGAATCCGGATATGCTTCATTCCGGGATTCTTCCGCATCATACAAGATGGATCAAGCTCTTCGAAAATCTGAAATATGTCGTGATAGACGAACTCCATCATTACCGAGGAGTATTCGGTTCGCATCTGGCCAATGTCATCCGCAGATTAAAGCGTCTTCTGAAATTCTATAATACCGAGGTGCAGTTTATCTGCTCCTCAGCCACGATCGCGAATCCGATTGAACTGGCCGAGCGGATTCTGGAAGAGAAGGTTGAACTGATCGACAAAAACGGCGCGCCTCGCGCCGAGAAACATTTTATCTTCTACAATCCGCCGGTAGTAAATCAACAGCTTGGCATCAGGAGATCGGCGGTTCTTTCGTCGAAAAACATCGCCTGCAAGATCATCGCCAACGATATCCAGACCATAGTCTTTGTACCCTATCGCACCACGACTGAAATACTTCTGACCTATCTCAGAAACAGCCTGGGCGGGCATATAAATTCCAAACAGGCGGTCTTCGGCTATCGCGGAGGATATCTTCCCAATGAACGTAGGCGTATCGAGAAGGGACTGAAGTCCGGCCGGATACGGGCGGTGGTCTCCACCAATGCTCTTGAGCTTGGAATCGATATTGGTCAGCTCGAGGCGGCAATCCTGACCGGCTATCCCGGCTCGATTGCCTCCACACTCCAGCAGGCCGGACGGGCGGGACGTAAACGCGGGCTGTCTCTGGTGGTGCTGGTGGCCAACAGCTCGGCCTTAAATCAGTTTATCGTCAATCACGCGGAATACATATTCAAACAGCCCTTCGAATCCGGGGTGGTCGATCCCAATAATTTCGTGATCTTAACTTCGCACATGAAATGCGCCGCTTTCGAACTTCCTTTTGAAGAGGATGAAAAGTTCGGAGTTGAAACCACGACCGAGATATTGCGCTACCTTGCCCAGAAGGGCATCCTGCGCGAAACCGGAGGCAAGTTTCACTGGACCTCCGATGTTTACCCCGCCAACGAGCTTTCACTGCGTTCGGCAATCAACGACAATTTCGTGATCCTGAACAGCTCGAATAATTACAGGGTCATCGGTGAGATGGATCTATTCTCCACGCCTGAGATGCTTCATCCGCAGGCGATCTACCTTCACGGCGCGGCGCAGTATCAGGTGGAGGAGCTTGACTGGGAGGGACGCAAGGCGATTGTGAAAGAGGTCGACGTCGACTACTTCACCGACGCCGAGTCCAAGACTGATCTCAAAATCTTGACTGAAGAAAAAAAAGATGAACCTACTATATCGGGATGGGGTGAGATCACACTTACCACTGTAACCGTGCTTTTCAAAAAGGTCAAATTCTTCACGCATGAAAATGTCGGTTCCGGCAAGGTCAGCCTTCCTGAGATCGAGATGTCTACCACCTCGTTCTGGCAGGAATTTCCGCTGGAAATATATGATAAAGTCAAAATCGACCGCGAGAAGATGGGCGAGGTTCTGCGTGGCATGGCCAACTGCCTGGGCGATATAGCACCTTTGTATATTCTCTGCGACCGCAAAGACATCGGTTCGATTTCCAATGTCAAAGCCAAATTCTCCGAAAAACCGACCTTATATCTCTATGACCGTGTGCCGGGCGGAGTGGGATTTTCCGAAAAGATTTTCACGATGAAAAAAGAGATTTACAAGGCCGCGCGCTATTTGATTAAGAGTTGTCCCTGTGAGGCCGGATGTCCCTCATGTATCGGCCCGCC
>WJIM01000258.1 GCA_014730285.1 Candidatus Zixiibacteriota bacterium | reverse complement strand
GCTTTTAAAGCAGGGGCGCATATCCAAAGTGGATCTTGAGAGGGCGCTTTACCTTCATAAAAGCACCGGCAAAAAACTGGGCATGGTGCTGGTGGATATGGAGCTTTTCGACCGCAAGGAAATCGCCAAGTGCCTGAAAATTCAGGTTGAGGAAATAGTCTTTAACCTGTTTAGCTGGCATGGCGGTGAATTCATATTTCAGGAGGGCAAGCTTCCCCAGGATAAGGATTTGTTTGTCGAGCTAAACACCATGAACATGCTCATGGAGGGTACGCGTCGAATCGACGAGTGGGTCGAGATAACCAAAGGACTTCCCAAGGATAACGAGCTTCTGAAAGTAGTGCTGACACCCGAGTCGAAATCCGGAGAGGTAACCCTTTCACTCGATCAATTCCAGGTTCTGTCGCTCATAAACGGGGATCGCACGGTACCGGATATAGTTATGGAATCGCCGGTGGGCGAGTTTATCACCAAACGCGGCCTTTTTCAGCTTTTGAAATCGGGCCTGATAGAGGTTAGCGGTATCAAGAAAGAGGCCAAGGCCGAAAAGTTCGGAGATGATGAAAGCCTCTGGTGGCTTTTGTTGAAGCTTTACACAAGCTGTTTTGCCGCAATCAGAAGGCAGCTGGAAAAGAAGCTGGGCGCGGATAACCAGAAGGTGAACGAGCACCTGGCACGTTACAGCACCGGAGTCTGGGGCTTTTTCTCGGCCTCGGGTTCATCGGATTTCCACACGACCTTCAACAAATTCAAAAAGACCGTTCAGAAAATTCCCACGGATGTCCAGGCGTACCGTCTCCTAAGCGGCCTGAACCAGATACTTTCGGAACAGATGAGCATGGTCTACTCGCTTTTGGGGTCCAATGTCCGCCGCCAGGTGGCATCGGAAATCAAGAAGGAAATTGCCATGCCGCTGGCAGAGAAACGTGAGATCAACAAAAAATTTGGTATAGAAAAAGATTTGGTAAGATCCCTGACCGAATACCGTCAGGTTAAAACCGGGTGAGGTGAAGATGTCTATAAGCAGGTTATTGATATTTGCCCTGATAGCTTTGATTATAATGCCGTGCACTCTTGCGGCTCAGTCGGCCGAGAGCGGCTCTGCCGGTGTCGGCCTGCTGTTTAACGGGCTTATTTTGCTGGTAGTACTGGTCTGCTTTTTCATGGCAATGAAAGTATTCTCGCTTCTTCGCGGGGGCGAGCTGGCCTCCGGATGGCAGATGCTGGCGATCGCATTTATTGTACTGTGCCTTGGCCAGTTGATCGAACTGGCATCCACACTCGAGATCGTAGGTCTCAATCAGGCTGTGGTTGTGACTGTCAGGCTGGCAGGCGTGTTCCTGCTGCTTCTGGGAATTGTCCGTATTAAAAAGGTTTTAAGTTGAGGCACTCAGGCGATGCTTCCTTCCAAAAGGAGATGTGATGCTTAACCAAGCTGCCCTGGATGAGCGCATAAGCAAATGCAAAAGAATCATGGATGATAATCCGAATTCTCAGATCTTCGCTGCATTGGCCGACGCTTATCGCAAGAATGGAAAACTTGATAAGGCTTTCAGAGTATGCCGGCAGGGCCTTCGACTTCATGCTGATTACGGCGCGGGACATTTGATCATGGCTAAGATAAATTTCGACCGCAAGATGTACGACTGGGCTGAAAGCGAGTTGAAGGAGGCGATTTCTCTCGACGGCCGGACGCGAGCAACAGATCTGCTCAAGGCAAAAATAAATACCAGGCAGGGTAAATTAAGCGAGGCGCGAATTCTGGTCAAAGAACTGCTTGCAACCGATCCGCAGAACGAGAAGCTGAAGGAGCTTCTGGAGAAAATAGAAAGAAACCGCCTGGAACAGAACAAGAAAAAAATAGAATCCAAAAGGCTTTTAGAATCCCGGGCATTCAAAGAAGAATCCGAGACCGAACCGCAAAAACAGCAGGAGATCCAGCAGCGTAAATTGAATTCCAGCGAAGCCCTGCACAAGATCGCCAGTTTCCCGGGCATGAATGCCTGTTTCTTTACCGATCAGAACGGTTTGATGGTGGAAGCGGATTTGCCCGAATATTTCGATCAGGATTCCTATGCCGCACTGTCGGCCGAGATATACCGTTTCGCAAATGAAAATGTGGGATCAATCAGATTCGGCCGAGTCAAGCAGGTTCTGATTGAGCTCGAGGACGAAAAAATCTGGATGATACATACCGGCAAACAAATTCTGGTGCTGGTTTTGGCGGAAAACGTGAATCTGGGCTCATTGAAACTGAAGGTGTCCAACGTTCTGGCCCAGATGGCTGAGATATAACTGAGGGGAAGATATGCAAAATAGAAATCAGGAATACAGGCATGCAGCTTTAATGGCGGCCATTGTTGCGGTGGTGCCATTGATATTTTATCCGCACAGCCTGGGACTGAAGTTTAATGTTTCGCCTTACGTATTTTTGTTGATCGAGCTGGCTTTCTACTGGATCGTATCTTCGGTCTTCCTGAAAGGCGCAACGTTCAATAACATTTTCGTTTCCGGAACGATCTGCCTGTTCGGAAGACTGGCGACCGGAGTTGTCTTTGCGCTGCTGGTTGTATCCATGCATGCCACGTCTCTGGGAGATGCATTTGCAGCGGGGATATACAGGTATAAGCCGGCCATGCTTTTGCAGGTAATCTCATTCCCGTTCATTCTGATGCCGATTCTTAAGCGGTTTTTGAATCTGGAGGTCAAGGAAAAAGCGCAGGCCGTATTCCAGACCGCCGATCAGATAATTACCGAGCCGCCCAAGCCGCAGGATAAATCGAAATCCAAAGCGCGGATCGAAGATATGAAGGACCGCAAGATTATCGGTCTCAAAGCGGTCGTTGCCGATAAACCGTTTACCGGATTCGACGAGGCTCTCAAATATGTGGGCGAACTCTCCGCTGTGCGGTTCTCGCTTTTGATCGATTCGAAGGGCCTTCCGGTATCTTTCTTCGGGGACAACAAGAGCCTTCGCGATCTCTGGTCGGCGATCGGCAAGTTTCTTGTGGATAAAGTTCACGAGCCTCTGACACGCGCCGGAGATTTTGAATTCGAGGGCCTTGAGTTGACGCTCAACACATACAGAATTCATATGGTTAAAGTCGAGGAGTTATATCTTTTCGTTGCCGCCGATAAAGAATCAGGGGAGACCGAGAAGGTGAGAGTAGCCCAGGCGGCCACTATGGTCAGAAAAAATTACCAAGAACGATATAGCATTAAGCCCGATATTAATGCTCGGGAGGAAAGTTATGTACCAAGTTTTAGCTGATTTAAATCGCACCTCCGGGGTGACCGGGAGTATGGTGGTGGGCGAGGATGGAATCATCATCGCCGCCGATATGGATACAGTCGATAAGGACGAGGCGGTGGGAGCTCTGGCAGCCTCTATAACTGCCTCAGTCAAAAAATCGCTGGAGCGCCTGAAACAGAACGATCTGGCGCAGGTCACCATCGAATCCGAAGGCGGTAATCTGTTTCTGACCGCGTCACGCCCGGGAATTCTGGTGGTCAAGACCGAAGAGGATGTAAACATTGGTCTGGTTAGACTTGAAATTCGAAACGCATTAAACCGTTTAGAGTCCTAAGGAAAGGCTGGGCTTGCATATATGGTTGCAATCAATTATGCCAACAAAGAAGTAAGCTGTAAAATTGTATACTATGGGCCGGGACTTTCCGGCAAGACCACGAATCTTATATATATACACAGCAAGGTGCCCGGTACCACCCGCGGCGATCTTATCAGCCTGGCCACAGATGCGGACAGAACGCTATATTTCGATTTTCTGCCTATCAACATAGGATCGATTAACGGTTTTACGACTCGTTTTCAGCTCTACACCGTTCCCGGGCAGGTATTCTATAATGCCACCCGAAAGCTGGTTTTGCGCGGTGTTGACGGTCTGATTTTCGTGGCGGACAGTCAGCGCGACAAGGCTGATGAGAATGTGGAAAGTCTGAATAATCTTATGGAGAACCTCGAGGACTATGGATATGACCTGGAAAAAATCCCCATGGTTCTTCAATATAATAAACGCGACCTCCCGGACGTTATGTCTGTCGAGGAGCTGGACAAACTTCTAAACAGCCATAACTGGCCGGTGTTCGAAAGCGTGGCTCACAAGGGAACCGGTGTATTCGACACGCTTAAGCTGATTATAAAGATGATTCTCGAGAAGGCCCGGAAGTCCGATACTGCCAAAAAGATCGAGGAGAGCAAGGTTGAAGATGCTGCGCCTCAGGCTCAGCCCGGGCCGGAAGCGATGCCGAAACCGGTCGAGCCGCAGACCGACAAGATTCCGGTCAAGAAGGAGCCGGAGCCGGCCCCCGAAAAACCGGCGGCAGAGTCTGCTCCGCAAAGCCCGGAACCGGTTCAAACTCAAACTCCCGAGCGCAAAGAGGTTGAAGCGCAGAAGATTGCGGCCAGCGCCGAATCCGGTTCCACCGCGACTGCTGTGGCCGAGAAGACCAAAGTCGGGGATCAGGAAAAGGGAAACGAAACTCCCATGACCAGTTTCCAGACCAATGAGGATTTTGCCCCCGGAACTGACGAAGGCTTCGAAGAGAACACCATGGCCGAAAGTCATGCTGAGGAAAAGAAAAAGCAGCCTCAGGCGGTGGAAGAAGAGGAGGAGTTCGCCAGCGATCCTCAGGTTTTTAAGATAGATGATTCGCCGGAAGAAGAGTCCGAATCTGCCGAGGCGGATGAGGAACCAGAAGATAAAGAAGAAATAAGCGCCGAAGAGCCCGAGGATGAGGAAGTCGAAGATGATGTAGACATGTTCGAGGTTCCCACCAACCGGCCCAAGATGGCAGCATCAATGAAGGTGAAGCAGAACAAGAAGAAGAAAGGCTTCTTCCTGTTCCGCTGGCTTTTCGGCAAAAAATAGATCAGGAGGTAAAAAGTGGCAGGTGACGGTTTGATAGTCTATCAAGAGGAGACTGCCAAAATCGATGGAGCTCTCAGAAAGCTCCTGAAGGGTTCCGAGGCCAAGTGTGCTCTTCTGGTTGATAAAGATGGCCACTTGATTACCAGGCAGGGGTTCACCCATTCCCTGGATACAACTGCACTGGCAGCCTTATTGGCGGGCTCATTCGCATCAACAAAAGAGATCGCCCGCCTTGTTGGAGAACCGGAATTTTCGGTGCTCTTTCATCAGGGCAAACGGGATCATATCCACATGTCTCTCATCAACGAGAGAACAATTTTGGTGGTGATTTTCGATGACCGCACCACTATCGGTATGGTCCGGCTTTATTCGAAGGAAACGGCGGAGGAGCTAAATCAGATATTCGAGGCGGCGCTTTCGAAGAAGGGCGAAGATGAAGACGGCCTCGCGGATGATTTCGCGGATTCCGCTGAAAGCAAATTGGATGACATTTTTCAGGATTAATTAGCAGAAGGATAAGATGCCTGGCGATCTTGGAACAATGCTGGTTACGGCCGGCAAGATCACGGATGAACAGCTAAAAAAAGCGCAGGAAATTGCCAAGACCGGTGATGTGCGGCTGGATCTGGCGCTGGTACGAATAGGCGCGCTTGAAGATACCGACGAGATTTCGGCTTTCATCGGCAAGCAGTTGAACATCGGCGCCCTGCGGCTTCAGGATATCGAGTTGAATCCAGATGTCGTTAAGCTGATACCGCTGGATATCGCCCGCAAGTTCAATGTGATTGCGGTCAGCAAGCTGGGTAAGACCCTGGTGGTGGCAATATCGGATCCGAACAATATCTATGTTCTGGATGCGATCAAGTTCATTACCGGATGTTACATCCAGCCGGTGATTTCGCCTCAGGAGGCGATCTCCAAAGCTATCGACAATTGCTACCAGGAGGGCGGTGGATTCTCGGACGTCCTCAAGGATATCGAGGATTCCGACCTGGAGCTGATCGAGCAGGACGAGGATGAGGCGCCCAACGAGCAGGATCTGGCCTCACAGGTTCAGGACAAGCCGCTGGTCAAGCTGGTCGATTCGATTATTGCCGATGCGATCAGAAAGGGCGCTTCGGATATTCATATCGAATGTTACGAGAGGCGTATCAGGGTGAGATTCAGGATCGACGGCAGGCTGCAGGAGATGACGCCCCTGCCCTTTAAGTACCGGGCCGCGATTATCTCCCGTGTCAAGATCATGGCCGATCTGGACATTTCGGAACGCAGGCTGCCGCAGGACGGCCGTATCAAGGTCAAGGTGGCCGGCAGGGCCATCGACCTGCGTGTATCGGTACTGCCCACTATCTTCGGTGAGAAGGTGGTTATGCGTATTCTGGATCCCAAGTCGCTGATGGTCGACCTGACCATGCTTGGATTCGAGCCGGAGTCGTTGAAGAACTTCGAGAAGGCGATCCATCAGCCCTACGGCATTATCCTGGTGACAGGGCCTACCGGTTCCGGTAAGACCACCACGCTGTATTCGGCCCTGAAGCAGATCAATACGCCGGATGTGAATATCATGACTGCCGAGGATCCGGTCGAGTTCAACTTCGACGGCATCAATCAGGTGGCGGTCAGATCGGGTATCGGCCTGACATTCGCAGCCTCG
>WJIM01000257.1 GCA_014730285.1 Candidatus Zixiibacteriota bacterium | reverse complement strand
TCCTCCAGACTTCCGAATTGGTCGATCAGCTTCAATGCTGTCTTGGGTCCAACTCCGGGTATGCCGGGAACGTTGTCCGAGGTGTCGCCCATCAAACCCATCAAATCGATGACCTTCTCGGGCGGAACGCCCAGCTTCTCCACCACCCCGTCCTTGTCGATGATCTCAAGATCGGCGCCCGCCTTCTGCGGTTTGAGGATTTTGATCTTATCGGTTACGAGCTGGTTGAAATCCTTGTCCGAAGTCAGAATCAGAACGTCATAGCTTCTCTCAGCCGCAAGGTTGGCGAGCGTCGCGATAACATCATCAGCCTCCACCCCGTCCTTCTCGATCAGCGGTACATTCATGGCCTCGACCACTTCATGCAATCGTGGAAGTTGATCGGCCATATCCTCAGGCATCTTGGCCCGGGTAGATTTGTATTCCTTGTACATCTCATGCCGATGAGTCGGAGCAGGGGTATCGAAGACTACCGCCAGATGTGTGGGGTCATAGTTTTTCAAAATCGACCAGAGAGAACTCACGAAACCGAATGACACCGATGTGTTTTCACCCTTTGAATTGATCATCGGATTTCTTATAAAGGCAAAAAATGAACGGTAGGCCAGCGCCGAGCCGTCCACCAGTATTACGGTTTTCTTATCAGGCATATAAATTGTTCCCCTTTATATATTCTGCGACCTTTTCAGGCACAAATTTGTCAATCGGCCTGCCGCTTCTAACGGCTTCACGAATCTGAGTGGAAGATATATCCACCGGAGGCATATCGATTTTAATGATCCTGTCCCCGTACTTTCCGGGGGCAGTGCCTTCCTTGCCGGGACGTTTCGCCATCACAATCTGCGCCAGGTTCATAATCTCCTCAGGCTTATACCAATCCTCCATCTTTTTCAAGTTATCCGATCCAATCAGAAAGTAAAGCGCAAATTCCGGATATTCCGTTTTTAGCTTTTTCAATGTTTTTAATGTGTATGACTGCCCCTCGATATGCGATTCCAGATTGGAAGCCTCCAGACAATCCTCGTTTTCTACCGAGATCTCTGCCATCCTGAGCCTGTGGGCATAATCCGAAATCTCCTCGCGGTGCGGAGGATTATAGGTCGGAATCAGTAGGACTTTATTGAGAATTAATTGTTCAAGCGCATGCCTGCTGAGTGCGAGGTGGCCGTGATGAATCGGGTCGAACAGGCCGCCCAGAATTCCGAGCTTATTCCTGCGCCCGTTCATCGCTGGAGGTTTGCTGTTCATTCTCGATCTTTACTAATATTTCATCATATTTATTTTTGGCTTTGTCGAACCATTCATGCCCGGGGAAAGCATTCATCATGTTCTTGAGCTTGGCTTTGGCGTCGTCATATTTCTCTTCCTTGCGGTCGATCTCGGCCAGCATATAAAGCGATTTTCCAACCCATTCCGGAATCGAATAGTTGGTCACTACCGATTCGAAATAAATCCGCGCGGCCCGCCTGTCTCCTATCTTGTAATAAACCATGCCGTTCTGGAAGTCTTTGGATGCCAGTCTGGCATTGCAGGAATCGAGCAAAGTTCGCACATTTGGACGGTAAGGTGAATCAGGGAAGTCTTCCAGGAAGTTCTCTATCGTTTGAATGGATTTCTTTACACCGTCCTGTTCCAGTCCGACATTATTGGGGGAATCCTCGAAATATGAGCGCGCCACCATATAATGCGCCTGATCGGCCAAAGGCGAGGTGGGATAGTTGGTCAGGAGTCTCCTGAATTCGCCCACTGCCAGAATGAATTCATCCTGATTGAAGTAGCACATACCCAGATAGAATGTCACAGAATCAGCCAGCTTGGTACCGTGAAAACGGAATATCACAGTTTGAAAAGCTTCCACCGCCTGATCGTATTTTTCTTTTTGATATAGCTTTCTGGCATATTCAAACTGATCCTCAGGAGTATCGAACACCTTAAGATTGCCTGCGGCGCAGGCGAATATCAGAATAGTCAGAAACGCTGCCAGATATCTCATTTAGACCTCTCTCAACGTGAAGAAAAGAAGAGATATACCAAACCGCCCAGAAGCCCCGATATAATCACCGGCTCCCAGATACGATTGCGGTTGGTCGAGGGTAGTTCCGCCCTGAATACTCCGGAATGCCGTGTCTGCATTTCTCTGGCAAAATCCCACTCTATTTCCTCACTGTATTTGTCAGAATAATCCTTCTGCCACAATACCCTTGCGTTATCATCGTACAAAGTGGCAAACAAAGCCGCTTCAAAATTTCTTATAAGCTGACCGCTGGAGAAAAGCGATCCGCCGACTTTATCGTAATAAAAGTCATAATTATACAGATTGATTTCCAATCTGTCAAAGCTTATATCTCCATTATTAATATACAAGTTGGCTACCCTTTGTTTCAGGGCGCCTAACATTATATTGCTGAAATAATCTTCGGGGCACTTCTCGCATTTGAAATCCAATGCCAGGCTGTCGGACAAATCCATTTCGTTGAGAAGTGAATCTGTTATGTGAAGAAATGCTTCTTTTGCGAATTCATCATTGGAAATGGGCTGGTCCTGTGTATATGCCGCCGTTGCCGGCAGCAGAAAAAGCGCCGCCGCAAACAGCATCATCTTAGCCCGCATATTTCTCCCTGAAATCGTTGTAAGCATCCAGCACACGTTCGACATAGCTTCTGGGGAGGGGTTCATCCGAACGCAGTCGCCTGCGAGTTTCGGTTTCGCCCAGATTGTAGGCTACGATTGCATGTTTGAGGTCTTTGAATTTGAGGATTAATTCGTAAAGATACAGGCTTCCCAACCTGACATTATACTTCGGATCAAACAGATTGTATTTGCCAGACCAATCTATACCGCCTCGCCGGGCAAGGTCCGAGCCGGTCGAGGGTTTCATCTGCATCAAACCCATTGCCCCTTTATTCGAAACCGCACGTTTCCTGAAAGAGCTTTCGACCTTGATTACTGCCAGCAAGAACAACGGATCGTACCCATACTTTTTGCTTTCGGTATATACCGTATTAGTAAGCCGTCCAATTTCACCCGGACCGAGATTCGACTGTAGATCCTGGATTATATCCTGAATTACAAGCTTTTCCTTCAGCTCCCTGATCTGGGCCTGCTGACGGAATATCAGCCGTTCATTTTCATATTTGTCGTAGATTAAATAAAGGAGGGCCATAGACTGGATCATATAAATCAGAACCAGAATAATAGCCACTGGCCGAGAAATTACCATTCCGGCAGTGCGGATAGTCTTTAATTTGGCCGGCATGTTCTATTCCTTCCACTCCTCCGCAGAAAGATCATAGGCCTCGAATCCGGTAATTCTGACGTTGTAAAAGCGGCCGGGTTTAAACTTTCCCTTTAATTTGATATATCCATCAATCTCGGGAGCCTGGTCATAGGCTCGCCCTATATAATAACCATCTTTATGTCTTTCATCAATTAATACTTCAACCTTTTTTCCCAGCAGTTTTGAATTCCTGTCCATGGACTGCCCCATAACCAGCATCATCAATTCATCAATCCGTCCCACGGTTACTTTCTCAGTTATCTGCGGCTCCATCGTGGCCGAGGGCGTAACCTCTTCCCTGCTGTAGGCAAACACCCCCACCCGCTCGATTTTATATTCCTTCTGAAAATCCCAGAGCTCCTGGAAATCCTCTTTGGTCTCGGTCGGGAAGCCGATTATATAGGTTGTCCTTAAAACCAGATTCTTGATCTTCTTTCTTAATCGGTTTATGAGATTTATCATCTGCTTGGCGGTTATCTTGCGATTCATCTCCTTCAGAATCCGGTCGGAAATATGCTGAATAGGCAGATCGAGATACGGTACTACTTTTTCCGATTTAGCCAGGTAGTCGATTAGCTCTTTGTAATAATGCGCGGGATGAGTATACATCAGCCGTATCCACTTAATTCCCTCCACCTGTTCCAGCTTTTCCAGCAGCCCATGAAGTCTCTGCTTGCCATAGATATCCACGCCATACTGGGTGGAGTCCTGGGCGATCAGCATAATCTCGCTGGCGCCCTGCTCGGTCAGATATTTGGCCTCATCAACAATTTTGGAGACCTTGCGGGAACGGTATCTTCCGCGAATAAACGGTATGGTGCAATAGGAGCAGAAATTATCACAGCCGTCGGAAATCTTCAGATATGCATACGGCAACTCGCCCGGTTTTTGTATGAAGTCGTATTCTTTGTATTTCGTGGGAAGAACCGAGTCCTTAACCTTCTTGCCGTCACTGATTCCCAGAATTTTATCCTTGGCATGACTTAGGTTGGCGATTCCAACTACCAGGTCGACCTCGGGAAATTCTTTCTGAATCATATCCTTGTAACGCTGGGCCAGGCATCCGGCCATAACCAGCCTGGCGTTTTTTTTCTCCTTGAGCTTGGTCATAGCCAAAATTTCATCGATAGATTCCTCTTTTGCAGGATCTATGAATCCGCAGGTATTGACGATGATCAGATCGGCCTTTTTGGGATTCTTGACGGTCT
The DNA here is from genome assembly GCA_014730285.1 of Candidatus Zixiibacteriota bacterium. Taxonomy (GTDB): domain Bacteria; phylum Zixibacteria; class MSB-5A5; order JAABVY01; family JAABVY01; genus JAABVY01. The sequence continues at coordinate 13,007 of WJIM01000257.1, read as the reverse complement.
GCATACCTTCCGCTTCCAGCATTCGAAGCAACACGTTGCCGTCGACCTCATTTTTGGGGCAGCCGAGATTTTTTATATATACTTTTTGCATAATCTATGGCAGCCTGATTTCTTCTACTCCTTTGGGAGTTTTGAACTTGAATATTTCCGGGGGTATTTTGCGATCTATCTTATAATCCTTAAATCTAATCGTGACCAGATTTCCGTTTATATCTTTATATTCCGCTCTCTTTGTGAGGAAGTTTTCCGGATCGATAAACAAATACATTTCCTTTATGAAATTATCCTTATCCAGGGCCGTAAGCAGGATTTTAAAGCATTCGCCAAAATCGCATTCATTATCGGCCAATAAATCAGCCTCATATCCTTCTTTGAATGTGAAAACATATTCCGAGGGGCGCACCAGATCGTCTACCTTATGCACCGAATCGATTTTCACCTGTTTGTTCTCTACAGAATAGACCCAGATCAGAATCGAATCCGAAACAATAGTCTGATCTTCGGTCTCGATCCTGAATTTGTCATTATTGGAAAGAACTATTTTGCCCGAGGTCTTATCAACAGTTGCAAAAACTCCGGAGCTTACCTCCTGTTCGAATTCAACCTGCAAAGTCTCGATCTCTTCAAGCCGGTTATCGATCTTCTTTAATACATCATCCTCCTTCGAGGCTGACAAATTAATTACGAATAAAAGGATGATAATAGCTGAAGAGATTGTAATGTGTAACGGTTTTCTCATATTATTTCTTATACAACACAGATACGTCTCAGTTGTTTTTTAATTTTTCCAGATATCCCTGATCGGCCAGAACTTCACGCGCCTTGGAACCGTCATACGGCCCCACAACTCCTTTTGCCTCAAGCATATCGATCAGACGGGCAGCACGCTGATAACCGATACCCAGACGTCTTTGGAGAAGCGAAACCGAGCCCTGCTTGTGCCGGATAACCATCTCGGCCGCCTCCTTAAAAAGTGGATCGGCGTCCGAAACCAAAGCGCGTTGTTTGACAGCTTCTTCAGTCATGGTATCGATCTTCCTGACATCTACTTCCTGAGTTTTCAGAATTTCCACCAAACGGCCTGTTTCCTCCGATGATATCAGGGCGCCGTGAATTCTGACCGGTTCGGCCTGCCCCGGTTCGAGGAAAAGCATATCACCCCGTCCCAGAAGCTTCTCGGCGCCGTTGCCGTCTAATATAGTACGAGAATCTATTTTAGTTGCAACCTGAAAAGCAATTCTGGCGGAAAAATTTGCCTTTATAAGGCCTGTGATAACATCAACCGATGGTCTCTGTGTGGCCAGAATCAGGTGAATTCCCACCGCACGAGCCATCTGCGCCAGACGCGTAAGCAGGATTTCTATGCGGCTGGAGGACTGCGACATCATAAGATCGGCCAGCTCATCCACCGCAATCACCAGATATGGCAGTCTTTCTTTGACCGGCACATTATTATTATATTGAACAATATTGCGTACGCCCTTGGCGGCCAGCTTTTTATAGCGGTTTTCCATCTCGACAACCGCATCATTAAGGACTCGTTCCGCCTGCTTGGGCTTGGTAATAACCGGGCGTTCCAAATGCGGTATTCCGGAATATACAGAAAGCTCCAGCATTTTGGGATCGATGAAAATAAAGCGCATATTGCGGGGATGATGCCTGAAGATCAGACTGCTGACGATCACATTCATACATACTGATTTACCACTACCTGTGGCCCCTGCTATCAGTAAATGTGGCATGGAGGCCAGATCCGCGACAAATGGCTCTCCCGAGGTTGTCAGTCCCAATGCCATAGGTAGCATAATTTTATTCGATTTGAATTTCTTATCCATAATGACGTCTTTGAAATAGACAGTCTGCGGGTGACGGTTCGGAATCTCTACTCCAATAGCCGCCTTGCCGGGAACCGGTGCGATAATCCTGATGCGCTTGGCCTGCAAAGCAAGAGCCAGGTCGTCAGAAAGATTTATAACCTGATTGACTTTAATGCCGGGAGCGGGCTTGAATTCGTACCTGGTAATTACAGGGCCGGGATAAGATTCTATATTGTCATCCACAACTTCTATATGAAATGTCTTTAATGTATCCAGGAGCTGTGAACCGACCATTTTTAGTTCCGAGTTTGTAATCGCCTTATCCGGCTGGGGATTTTCATCAAGGATTTCAAAACCGGGCGCCTGATATCCATCCTCGGACTTGCGGGTCATCTTGATAGAAAGCTTTTCTTTTTCCTTGCTGTCCTCCTGGACCTTTTCGACTTTGGCTTTGGAGGATTTCTCTTCTGAAAGCTGCTCGAACAAATCGGTAAATTTGCCCGAATCGTCTTTATCGGTATCCTTGTTTTCAAGCTCCTCGTCTATCTCTTTCATCTTGCCCTCGACACGAGTGCGTTTAAAACGTCCTAAAAAGTTTTTTACCCCGGCTGATATCGACTGAAAGAAGCGGGACAGGCCTATGCCTTTTTGCTTTCCGGATTTTGCTTTTTTGGCTTTCTCGCCGATTCCAAATACTGACAAAATGTAGTTGCGTACCCGCGACGGTATTGTGGCAATCTTTTTATCCCACCATGAGGGACGCCATTCCACCAGCATGAAAAGAAGTATCAGGATTGCGCCTGCAAATAGAATCAACGATCCGACCTGACCGAAAAACCTGATTACAAAGCTGGAAATACCGATTGCCAGAGCGCCGCCCGGTGTGGACACGAATTCGATATGGCCGCCCTCATGAACATACTTAACGCTCAGAAGCAGAGCCAATGCGGAAGATATTAGAAATGTGTAGAATAATTTCTTTCTCAGCCTGGGAAGTTTCCATCGGAAGAGATGTTTGACTCCGGTAATAACAGCAAACACCGGCAGGAAAAACGCCAGCATTCCCAAAAGATAATATAGCAGATGCGATAGAACCGCACCGATCAGTCCCACCCAGTTGTCGGGGATAATCTCGAATACATCGAATCCCATATTTTCGCTTAGACGGATGTCGTCATGCTGGGAATGAGATATAAGTGCGCAGAAAATCAAAGCCCCCAGGGTAAGCATCAGAAGCCCCAGGAACTCGTCTTTACGACGTGGAGATAAATTTGCCAATGCCTTCATACACTAACCAAAATTTTTTTACCCTTCATCAATATTTGTTTGAAAAGGCAGCCCTTTACGGAGACTGCCTTTTCAATTCTTTTTCCCGCGATTACTTGATCGCCTGTCTCAGTTTTTTGCCAGCCTTGAACTTCGGAACTTTGGCGGCAGCGATTTTGATTGGCTGTCCGGTTTGCGGGTTTCTACCGGTGCGGGCTTTCCGCTTGGTAACCGAGAATGTACCAAAGCCGACAAAGCCGATTTTGCCCTCTTTCTTGAGCGACTTGGTTACGCCGTCAAAGAATGAGTCCATCGCCTTTTTTGCCTGCACTTTGGAGAGGTTTGCGTCCTTAGCAATTTTTGCGACCAGTTCTTCTTTGGTCATACACTTCTCCCTTGAATTAAGTGAACTATATTTCGGCTGTCATATACATTTAATTATGTTGAATTTTTTAAGTCAACAATAATTTTAAGAGAAAAGCCCTATTTTTCGGCGTTTGCGGGCGATTAAAAGCTAAACTGATCCGAAAGCGGACTGTTGACGCCGGATTCGGATTTCTCGAATTTTATGTCCGGAAGCGATTTTACATTTATTCTGAAATAGTATCCCCGCAGACTTCCATTGGGAATCCATGTAAAAGTCGCCTCCCAGCAGTGCAGGTCACGGTAAAAGCTCAGCCTTCTTTCTGTGACTTCACCGGTCTTGATATTGTAGTACTGCGAGAATGATACCTTCCAGTTCTGCGTTAAATTAAACTCGCTATTTAATGTTAGAGTGTGGGTTATGGATGTAAAGGCGCCGCGCGATTCGGCATAGCGATGGCCAATCGAGAGACTCCAGGGATGCTTTTCGGGCTTGCCCGGAAACTTTGGCTGTATCGTATCCACTGGTTCGGCCTGCAATGCCCTGCCGATTACATTGGTCTCCCCGCTGTACCTGAAGTCGGTGGTGAATGAAAGACTTTCCAGATGCGGATGCAGAAGATCGAGCTTTTGAGTCGATCTGTTGTATAAATCGTGGCTGGCGGACAGTGAAAATGTCAGATACGGAATTGTCGAACTGCGCATGGTCGTCCGCAAATTTGACCATTTATACCGTTCCGCCTTGAAATTATAGCTGGACGAAAAGCTTAATGTGAACAGATCGAGTTTCCTCTCCTGCTCTCCGCTTTTATACTTCAATTGAAAAAGGTTGCCCAGAGACCATCTCAGGCTCTGGCTTTCCGACCCGCCCGAACCAATTCCTGCGAATGATGCCTCCTCGGCATGCCTGTCCGCCTTTGGGCGATAGGAATACGACAGAGACGGCGTCACCACATGACGCATCGCTACCAGACCGCTGATCGGCGGAGTGAATAAACCGTAGATCTTGGTGTTAGCGCTCATACCGAAGGTCAATGCCGCCCGCCTGAGACCGGTTTTGGTCATTAAACCCTCTTCCCTGCTCTGATCGGTTTCGAATATATAGAACCAGTTCTCGTTGATTGTGGCATTAGGGCTGACCGTCAGATACTTTAGGATTGTCGAGGGCATCGACATACTGATATTATGCCTTGCATTGGCGTAATGCTTACTGGTGGCGTCCTCCCCTGAGCCTGTGTTGCTGATGAAATTATCGGTGTTGACGCTGTAGGATAGCATCAGATTCTGGTACCATTTCTTTTCGGCCGGATCCTCGGCCGAAAACACCGCTCTTGACGGCAGAGAGAAGGACAACCTGGGAAGATTGTAGGTGGTATTATCCTGATCCAGGTTATTGGTCCCTTGCACGACCGCGGTCAAGGATGCTCTCCCCCATGATTTCCGAAAGTTAAACTGCGAACGTAAGGAGCGGTTTAATCTCTCTTCGGGGTCGGTGGAAACATCGGTGTAATAGCTGGCATCCGATATAAAATTTCCGCTGCCGTTCAAGCTGGCTGTCTGCGAGAGTGTATGCCTGTGGCTCAAGTTCAGCCGCCATCTGTCGCGCCGGCTGACACCTCCCAATGTGTGCCGGGTCTCGCGGGCATAGGACGCATCGATCGAGCCGGAGAATTTATACCTGAGCGAATAACGCAGTCCCAGGTTAAAAGTCACTCCCACCTCATCATTATAGTCAATGCTTGTTTCCAGATCGAAATATTCGCTGAGCGCCCAGTAGTAGCCCAGCCTGTGTACGAAACGGGAGCCGCGTTCGAAGTTGCCGATTTGAAATGGAAGGAAGCCGGAATGACGATCCTTCTTTATGGAAAATACAAAATAAGGAAGATAGAAGACCGGTATTTTGTCTATATATAAAACAACCGGCTTGGCAATCACCCGGTCATCCGTAATCAGCTTCATATCATTGGAATAAAAATGAAAATGCGGATCATCCAGTTCGCAGGTGGTATAACGTCCCCCGTCAACTACCAGCACATCCTCATCCTCTTTGCGGATAATATTCCCATGATAATATGCATCCTCCAATTGAGTATCCGATTCCTTGATCTTTCCCCGGCGCGTATCGACATTATATGCCAGACGCTCACCGTAGATAACATCTGTCCGGTCGCTCAACACAACCGGATGAAAGCTCGAGTCGCCGTCGGGAGAATCCTCCCAGAACGACTGCGCCCGCACTATCTTCGATTCGGTGCCGTAGCGAATCGTATCCGCCTCCAGTGTTACTGTCTCATGGACAACTCTGGCGCTGTCGTATAGATTTATCACCTGATCATCGATTTTGTAAATCAGCCGGTTGGAATTATAGATTATCGTGTCTTCGGAAATCAGAATCCCGGCAGAATCATATTCAGCCGAGGAATAGTATTTGCCCTCGACAGATGTTATGATTTCAACCTCATTCAGATTTCTGTTATCGAAAAACAGCTTGATAGAATCCCCGGAGGCGATATTTCTCCCCGCAGCAATGCTGTCCCCGGCTACAGGAATATATTCAGAATAGCTGTTGCCTGCCGATTGGATTTGAGTTAATTCCTCATCCTCAAATAGAAAGGTTATCTTCTTTGCATTAAGCTTGCTTTCGGTGAAAAGCGTGTCGTTCGTGTTAGAAGCCTGCTTGTAAACCGCCTCGGCATCATTCAGTACATCTATATAATCAAGAAGGTCATTCTCGAGATAGATCGACATCGAATCGCCAAAGACGGTATTTTGGTTCTGGTATGCGCGCGGGTTTTCCACCAGGCTGAGATAATTCGAGTCCGGCATCAGCAGCGCTTTGCCGCAGTATGCTGTCAAACTGCCCTTGGTTATCTCCACACTATCATAAGCCTCGCCATAATTATCCTCGGAATAGAATACAAGGCTGTCGCAGTTGACTTTTATCATCTTTCGCGGATCGCTGTTGTTGAAGATTATATACGGATCACCTGTCACAGTCAGGGCATTTGTCTCATTATCGAAATAGACCGAATCACCGTCCAATGTAATATTCTCGCCCAGATCTATCAGGCGCGAGCTTCCGAAAGCCCGGAAAATATCGGTTTCCTCACTATATAACAAAAGGTCTGTGTTTATTATTCGGGCGCTGTCCGCGAAGCGGATATTTCCCATGAAACGGTAGTTCCCGGCAGAGGAATAAAACACGGTGTCGGCAAAAATCTCGGCATTGCCCTTGCGAAAGTGGACGCTGCCATAAAAATACGTCACCACAGAATCGGAATATATAAAGGTACGGGAGCTGTCGGCATGTTCGAGGATAATCTCATCATCCTGAGCATACAAGGAAGCGGTGGAGATAATCGTGATAATTATCCCAAAAATGAATAACCGTAACATGCAGGATAATTTATTGCCCATCTTACCAGTCTTCAACAAAAAACAGTCACATCACTTATACAAGCCGACATCGCCCGGGTTTATTCGGGCTGAATAAAAACGAGATGAGAAGCACATTTACAATCCGAGGAACCGAATCCAGCAATGAATCTGGCTCTCGGATTGCCGCGATAAATTTGCAAATTAGTATCGCATTCACGACCCTGTCTGTATTTTTGCAGGTTATATGCGATTATCTCCCCCTTGCGGAGGAGATAATCGATGTGCCAGTGAAAACGCTTTTCTTCTCTAAAATGACGCAATATTCTCTCTCTCAGATTAGCCTTAGCGCTTCCTGTATAGATATACAATCCCTCTGAGAATCTGATTTTGCCCAGATTGCCGACTTTAATAACGCAGCTTCTCGGCAATTCAATCAATAATTGATATATCCCGGAGTTTATCACGCCTGCTTTAATGCATTATCCAGATCTTCAATCAAATCGTCGGCATCCTCAATGCCACAGGAAAGACGGATCATTCCGTCATTAACATCCGCCCGTTCAAGCTCCTCGGGAGAATAGCTTATATGCGAGGTCAGAACAGGAATCGAAACCAGCGATTCCACGCCGCCCAGCGAGGTGGCATGAATAAACATTTTCATAGCCTCGATCACTTTTCCAACAGCATCCAGGCCGCCGTCGATTTCGAAACAGACCATGCCGCCGAAATTTTTCATCTGCTTCTTGGCCATCTCATGCTGCGGGAATGAGGGCAGTCCCGGATATCTGACCTTACGAACTTTGGGATGATTCTCCAGAAATTCCGCCACTTTCATAGCGTTCTGACAGGACCTCTCCACCCTGACAGCCAGCGTCTTCATTCCCCGCAGAAGCATAAAGGCCGCGTGCGGATCGAGATTCGTACCCATGTTTTTGCGGTACTCATAAATCGTTTTCATATATTTATGCGGTCCGATAATTGCGCCGCAGACCAGATCGGAATGGCCGCCCAGATATTTGGTGCCGGAATGTACCACGATATCTGCGCCAAGCTCAAGCGGATTCTGGTTGATAGGTGTGGCGAATGTATTGTCAACCATCATGACTGCATCATGCTCATTGGCAACCTCGGCAATCCCCTTAAGATCAACTACCGTCAGATTCGGATTTGTCGGGGTCTCGGTGTAGATAATCTTAGTATTTGGTTTAATCGCCTTTTTAACATCCTCGATCGAGGTCGATTCGGCGAAATCCACCTGCAAGCCGGTCTTGTTTATTATATCACTGAAGAGGCTGAACACGCCTCCGTAGAGCGTGGGTGTTGCCACCATATGATCGCCGTCTCGAAGTATGCCCATCACCGCCGTCCCGGCCGCCGCCTGCCCCGAGGATACGATCAGGCACTTCTCCCCGCCCTCAAGGACGGCAAGCTTGGTCTCGGCTGCCTCAACCGTGGGATTAGTGTAGCGCGAATACAGATAGTAAGGGCTGTCGCCCTTCACATAATCCTTCAGCTCCTGCATGTTCTTGAATACATAGGTCGAGGTATTGAATACCGGCGGAACCACCGCACCGGCAAACTCCATCTTTTCTTCTCCTGCATGCACACACATCGATGCCTTTGATTTTCCTGCCATCTTACTCTCCTATATGATTTATTAGTCTGCCAACATTTTCCACGACTACTTCGATTTTATCTCCGACCTTCATCGGATCGATACCCTGAGGCGTGCCGGTTGAAATCAGATCTCCCGGCTTCAAGGTCATTACATTCGAAATGAACGATATCAGCACATCCGGTTTGAAAATCTGCTCCGAGGTTCGTCCCGATTGCTTTAATTCGCCGTTTAAGTATGCTTCAACTTTAAGGTCAGACCAGTCGGCATCGGTTACCACCCACGGTCCGGCGGGGCAGAATGTATCGAAACCCTTGGCACGAGTCCATTGGCCGTCCTTCTTCTGCAGATGCCGTGCGGTTACATCATTCACACAGGTTAATCCCCAGATCGCTTTACGCGCCTCCTCGGGTGTGACATTCCTGATCTTTTTGCCGATTATAACACCAAGCTCCGCCTCGTAATCCACACGGTCCACGAAATCGGGATAAATTATCGTATCCCCATGCCCGATCAGAGAACTGGGCGGCTTCATGAATAAAAGCGGTTCCTCGGGAGCTTCATCGGCCGATTGTGAATGGCTTACATGTTTATGATAATTCAAACCGACACAGATAATCTTCTCCGGCTGAACCGGTGCAAGCAATTTAACATCTTCAAATCCAAATTTCGTGTCTGTGGCCTTATATCCTTCAAACAAATCACCGTCAATAACACTGACTGTATTTTCATTCTCATCATAAACGCCCCAGTGGATTTCCGAATCAGCCTTGAATCTAACTATTTTATCAGACATATCCTACTCCATCAATATCTTTAAATGATCAACAACTGCTTTGCCAATATAATCAAGAACATAGCCACCTTCGAGAACTAAAATAATTTTTCCATCGCAATATTTTTCCGCAACCTTTTTCGCAATTCTGCAAACCTCGCTGATGGCCTCAGAGGATACCTCCAGAAAAACGTATGGATCGGATGTAAATGCGTCATATCCTGTAGACACGAGAAGGATTTCCGGTTTATAATCCTCCATTGCAGGAATCCATTCATCCCTGACCGGATCCAGATACTGCTTATCTCCGGCACCCAGGCCCAACGGAAAGTTAAGAGTAAAGCCCTTGCCTTTACCCTCACCCGTGTCGTTTGATGATCCGCTTCCGGGATAAAACGGAAAGGCGTGCATGCTGGTGAAATGCACCTGATCGGTATCATAAAAAGCATGCTGAGTGCCGTTGCCGTGATGGCCGTCCCAATCCAGGATGGCAATTCGTTTCAGGCTATAGTCCGAGATCAGCCTTCGGGCAAGAATAGCGATATTATTAAAAATGCAGAAGCCTTTGGTGTAGCTTTGCTCCGAATGATGACCCGGCGGCCTTACCGCACAAAAGGCTGAGTTTAGTTCTCCCTCCGTCACCATCTTCCCGGCCTTGATACATCCGCCCGCGGCAAGCATAGCGGCCCTGTATGTGTCCTTGCAAAAATATGTATCAGGATCGAAATTGCCGAACTCGATTTCCTGTGAGGCCTCGACCCGTTTATAATATTCCTTTGTATGGTTTAAAAGGATATCTTCTTTTACGGCAGGTTCGGCCTCAATCAGGACAAGATCGCTTTTAAGCCCGGATTTTTCAACAGCGTCATCAATAGCCTTTAGCCTTTGCGGGTTTTCGGGATGATAGCTGTCCGGTCTGTGCTCAAGATAAACCGGATCGAATAAGTAGCCGACTTTATTCATAATAGCACCCACTCAAATATGGCTTCTGAAGAATCCAATGTCAAGTTCTCAGACATTCTTGAGTTTCCAATTGCCGCGTCTGAACCAGACAGCAATGATTGTACCCTTTATAATAGTAGTACCGGAGATTACCCACCAGATCCCGTCCACACCAAATCCCAGCGGGAAACAGAGTATGTATGCCATCGGAATTCTGGATACGGACCAAAATATTCCCACCAGCATTGGAGGTAATGTGTCCCCCGCACCTGAAAATGCTCCTTCCATTACTATTTCAGAAGCCATAAAGATCTGTGAGACACCGATAATCATCAGATACTGCCTGACAATGGGCTCGACACGGGGATCATCAATGAATACACGCGTTATTGTGTCCGGGATTGTCAAAAAGAGGATCGTGATAACGCCGGTAAAAATGCCGGTGTAAAAAAGCGAATACCATCCCGATTTCTCGGCGCGATCCGGTTTGCCTGCGCCCAGGTTCTGGCCCACCATAGTGGCGGTTGCCTGTGAGGCGCCGAAACAGAGCAGGTATGATATCGATTCGCAGCGATTGCCGATGCCAAGCGCCGCAACCGCAACATCGCCGAATTCAGTCGCGATTCGGTTTATGAAAAAATACACAAGGGAGAAAAGCACTCCCGCAATCGAGAGCGGCATGCCGATTTTCGTGATGCGCCATCCCAGACGTATATCAGGCTTTTTGATCGATGATAAATCAATACCGATTGACAGTTTGCCGGCCTTCAAAACTGCCACATAAACCAGCCCTGCAATCGAGATAGCCACAGCCGAAGCCAGTGCCGCGCCCGTGGTTTCCATTCTGGGAAACGGCCCCCATCCGAAAATAAAAATCGGATCGAGAATTATATTGGCTCCCACAGCCACAAAACTGATCAGCATCGGGGTTTTAGTATCACCGGTGGCACGGAATATTGATCCCAGCAATTCTATCATTATAAAAATTAGCGATACCGAAAACTGGATTCGCAGATATGTAATTCCCCCGGCTGTAACTTCAGGCGAGGTATTCATTATCATAAACGCCAGAGGTGCGGCCGCAACTCCAATTATGGTGATTATTACGCCGGAAGTCAGACCCAGCCCGATAGCCTGCGATGATGCGTAGCTGGCCTGATCGTAATTTTTGGCGCCGAAATAGCGGGAGACTATCGCCACCACTCCCACGGTCAGTACCGATATCAGCGACCAGACAATCCAGAGCGAGAACATACTGGAAGTAACGATCGCAACCGGAACCGGACCGCCGATCCTTCCGACCCAGATCATATCAGTCAGGTGAAGGATGAACTCCATCGACATGGTGGCAACCGCCGGGCCCGCCAGGATAAAAAATGTCTTATGGATCGAGCCCTCGGTAATAAGCTTATGACGCTGGTCGGCTCTCAATCCCGCTTCGGTATGCACTCGATCTCCCTTCGGTAAATAGCGGGAAATTACGCCAAAATCGTTTAACTGGCAAGGGATTTTGAGCGGGGGCGAATTTTATCAAGGATAAACTGGAAATGCGGATACCTTGTCATTGGCTTGAAGAATTCTGCTGTCAATGGCTTCTCGTTGATCAAAATCCCGGCGGTAAGCTGGACAAGCTGAAGATATGGATCATCGAAAACCTGATATACGATGTCTCCCCTTTCATTGGGAGGTTCGATAACGAAGCCGTCCTCGACCTCCCCTACCCGAAGACCGGCTGTGGAAAGAATATCGGAAACACCGGAAATTCGCGACTGCCATAATGAGCTTGATGACGGCAGTCCGCGCAGGATGGTCTTGTCATCGGCAAACGATGCCAGGACAGCCAGCGGACCGAAACCTGATGTAAACTCTCTCATCAAAGCTTCATCAATTTTACGCCCCTTTAATTTGTCCTGAGCGATTTTCAGATAATTTTGAGTATCGTCATCATCGACAGTATGCCTGTATATTTCGCAGGTTATACCGAGCTTTGCAAGGATTTTCGAAAAAGCTTTATCACCATCGAAATTCTTGAGTGGCCCTAAATATGTTTCCTCATCCGAATCAATTGCAGCCATCACGGCCGCCAGGGATGTTATGAATTTGTCGGCCGGAAGAGATAGATTGTCTTCTGTATCTCCGGTAATGCCTTTTATGCGGTAATGAAGTCTTTCTTCCTGTTTCTGCTTCTGGAACTTGCGAAGACGTTTCTCGAGCTCATCGGTTTCCTCAGCAGGCTTCTGAAGATTCTCAAGTTCGAGCTCAAGCGGATATATAAATTCAGCCAGCGGCTTTACGACATCGATCTTCGACAAAAACTCGGTTTCCAGATCACATAAAGCGCAGATAAGGCCGACATAATCAGCCATATAAAAATTGCTTTCCTGAAAGCTGAATTTGACTTTGACCGGTTTGAAGTCCACTATGGCTAGAATATTCCTATCGTTTATCTTTTCTATTTCCCCGAACTCGATTCCCAGCCTTCTGAGAATGAGATATTTCCGTTCATAATCTTCATTATCCTCAACAAAAAATCTCACAGGCATTTTGAACCGTATTGCCGCCAGAAGCGCTACCGGATCATCCAGATCATAGAGCTTTTCTGAGGAGACGCATTCCTGAGCATTCTCTGCCTTTTTCAACCTGATCCCATTATCGACATGCTCTGCCTCAAAACCTTGTGCACCCAAAATCGATTTGTATTTATCCAGGTCAATCTTTGGATATGGATTGCCTATTACCAGTTCTTTATTCGTCTTCAATGCCACCGCTATGGCATTCAATGTATGGCTTTTGGAGCCGGGAATGTTTAGTAGTTTGCCGGGATCGATCGCTGCTTTTTTCATCACATTCT
>WJIM01000256.1 GCA_014730285.1 Candidatus Zixiibacteriota bacterium | reverse complement strand
GGGACTTAAGTCGAAGCATAAAGTTGGATCGTACGGCGTTGATCTGGAAGAATTTGAGTCTCTGCTCGAAAAAGAAAAATTGAACATAATGAAGAGCTCGTGCGTTATTATCGATGAGATCGGAAAAATGGAGCTTTTCTCTCATATATTCAGGGAAATAATAGGTGAGCTTCTGAATTCCAATCAAACGCTTGTGGGCACAATTATTTATAAACCGCATCCATTCGCCGACAGTATAAAGGCAAGAGAGGATGTTGAGCTTATTAAAATGGATAGAAATGCATTTCACGACACAAAGAACAAAATCCTGAACATATTAAAATTGATATAATGGTCCTGAATATTTTTCAGCCCTGGAGGAGTCATGTTCTCAAAAATAAAAAAGCTAATACTGCCCGTTTTTATTGTCTGTTTTATACTTATGAGCCTGCCGCTGAATGCGGATATTCTGAAAACTTACCAAGGCACTCTGCCCAAACCGAGCGAAGCTGAATGGCAGGAGATGCTCGAGAACCGGCAGGAAAGGCATGCCTGCAAGCAAAAAACAACGAAGGCATTGAACGATTATAAATTCGCAAAACTTGCGCTTAATCCGACTCCCACTGCAAACCAGATCAAAGTCGACATGCTTTATTATGAGATCAATTTCGAGCTTAATTTCTCAACCGAGACGATTGACGGTTTTTCCGAATCGAAGATCGAGGCGATCTATGACGGTGTCGATGTTGTCGACTTCAATCTCACGGATATTCTTAATGTTTACAGCGTTGAGTTGAACGGAAATAATATCAGCAACTATAACCACACAAATGATATTCTGACAATATACCTGGGCCAGCAATTCAATACCGGGGAACAATTTACGATTAGAATCGACTATGGCGGCACGCCTGGTTTCGACGGCACAGACGGTTTGAATTTCTATAATGACTGGGGTATGGATATCGCTTACACCAACTGCGAGCCCTGGGGTGCAAGACTCTGGTGGCCCTGCAAGGATCATCCCTACGATAAGCCCGATTCAGTTGACATAATCATAACACATCCCTCGAACAAGACTCTTGTATCCAACGGGGTGATGAGGAGTTCGACCAATAACGGTGATGGCACTTACACTACGCACTGGCATGAATCCTATCCGATTGCCACTTATCTGGTGCAAATCGGATGCGCGGATTATGATTTATATACCGATTCCTGGGAATATGAGGCGGGCGAGACGATGCCGATCTACAACTACTCATACAACGGCGTCCCCGCCAGCAGCGGTTATTATTCCACGTATTATATGAGGACTTTCACCAAGCCCTCGCTGGAGGCGCTTTCCTACTATTTCACTCTCTATCCGTTCGTTGACGAGAAGTACGGACATAGTCATTACGGCTGGGGCGGGGCTATGGAACATCAGACCCTGACCTCAATTTCTCCGTATTTCAATACCGAATATGTAATCGCCCATGAGCTCGGCCATCAGTGGGCGGGAGATAAAGTAACCTGCGAGAATTTCCATCATATGTGGCTCAATGAAGGATTCGCATCATATTCAGAAGCATTATACTTCAAATATCATTACGGTGAAACTTACTACAAGGACTGGCTGAACGGCCAGAAGCGTCTTGATGTGGGTACGCCTTACGTCGAGGATATCGTCAATGACGATATGTTCGATAACGCCACGGTTTATGACAAGGGATCGTGGGTGGTATATATGCTGCACATGGTGCTTGGCGATTCACTCTTTTTGGAAGCGACAGACAATTACTTCAATCATCCGCTTCTGGCATGGGGCGGCGCCACTACCGATGATCTGGAAATGGCCTGCGAGGAGGTCTACGGTTCAGACCTGTCATGGTTCTTCAACCAGTGGGTATACCTCCCGGGCAATCCGAACTATCGGTACTCATACATGGAAGAAGAAGACACCGAAAATGGCGGCTATAATGCCTTTCTGCTCCTGAGTCAGACTCAGGAGGGAGCGGTTTTCCAGATGCCTGTGGATATGAGAGTATTCGCCGGTGGCTGGGATACCGCTTTTACTGTTTTCAACAGCCAGCGCGGGCAGGTATGGGAGATAGATGTACCCAACCCGGTTGATTCTATGTGGATCGACAAGGATGAAAAAATCCTCAGGACAGTTGAATACGATCCCGACTTTAGCATGAGCATCCTGGCCGGCAATGAGGCAGATACGGCCTATATCGGCCAAACCTATTATGCCGAGTATTCGGCTGTGGCCGGTGTGCCTCCTTACAACTGGACTAAGATCTCCGGCCAGTTCCCATACGGGCTGGCATTTCATAATGAATCTACCGCTTATTTGCAGGGTGAGCCTACCTGGGCCTCGGATTTCGTGTTCTCTCTTGAGGTAACCGACAGCGATACACCTCCCAATGCCGATACTATCACATTGAGTATAACGGTCCTCGAAGGGGACGCTCCGGATATCCCGGAACTCACAAGTCCTTCAAACGGTGCGACCACTTCAAATACACAGCCGATATTTAAATGGAGCTCGACTGCGGGAGCGGGTGGAAATTATACATTTCAGATCGCCACGGATCAGCAGTTCAATAATATTATTGCAACCGAAAGCGGTATAACCGATACGACACATATTCCACAGAATCCCCTGCCCGAAGGTTTCCTGTTCTGGCACGTTAAGGCAGTCAATTCCGAGGGACATGAAAGCGATTATCAGTCGAGTCCGTTTCTATTGATAATCGACACTTCTCAGCCGCAGCTCAGAGGCGACTGCAACGGCGATGGTGCAATTAATATCTCCGATGTGGTAATGATAATCAATTATGTTTTCATCGGCGGAGAGCCGCCCGATCCTTTTATCATGGGAGATCCCAATTGCGATGATGCTGTGAATGTCTCGGATGCGGTCTATCTGATCAACTATATCTTCATAGGCGGCCCGCCTCCCTGCGAAGTATGATTATAATAATATGCTTTCTGCAGCAATTATACAACGGAGTATGATTTGACAGCAATAATCAGAATTTTGATTGGGCTTTTGGTCCTGAGTCTTTGCATAAATCCGCCGGCGAATGCTGAATCCGGCGGCAGTGATGACAGATCATTCCGGACGAAGGACAGCGCTCTTCTTGAATTGCTGGAAGCGAAACAAAATCTTCCTCCCTACACGATAAAAGAAGCCGACTCTGCCTGGCAGACCAGATTCAGCATCAACAGGGCTTTCGGGCTCTCTGCTCCGACAGCGAATATGCTAAAATATGATGTCGGCCATTATCGCATAGATATAGTGCTGGATTTTTCAGTAAAGGATATCCACTCCGAAGTTACGATTACCGGAACAGCCCTCGAGGACGGTTTGTCTTTGATTGATCTGACATTCAAAGATAACTATATCAAAGACAATGTCACCGCAAATGGGATAACGGCATCGTATCTTCACAACGGCGAGCTTTTTACTGTTTATCTTCCCGAGCCGATTGACAGCGGTGAAACCTTTCAGATCGTTGTCCAGTATCACGGCTATCCGATTTTCAGCAGCACGCCCCAATCGGGCGTGGGCGGTGGCTTGAGCTATGCCGCTCAATATACCGGGCAGATTTGCCAGACAGAATGCGAGCCGTTCGGTTCACGGAATTGGTATCCATGCAAGGACTTCCCATTTGACAAGGCCGACAGCGTCGATCTTCTGGTTACTCATCCCGATGGCATGACGACCTCTGCCAACGGCCTTTTGCAGTCTATTATCAATAACGGCAACGGCACCGCCACGACGCACTGGAAGACAAAATATCCGATTACCACGTATGTCATACATTTTGTGACGGCATATCAGGATTTATATGAACAGCAATGGGAGTATTCACCGGGCGAAGTGATGCCAGTGGTTGTGTATGCTTATGATGGATATTCCCAGGGCGTTAACAACTATCTTACCTATACGATTCCCGGGCTTGATATCTTTTCGGAGATTTTCGGCCTGTATCCGTTTGTTGACGAAAAATACGGCAATTCGTTTTATGATCTGTGGGGTATGGAAAATCAGACTATGACAGTACTTATACCGGCATTGGCAAATGAATGGACAATTATCCATGAGATGGCTCATCATTGGTGGGGCAATTTGATCACTTGTAAAAATTTTCATCACATCTGGGTCAATGAGGGTTTTGCCACTTATTCCGAGGCGCTCTATTATGAATATCTTCATGGCATAGATTTTTATCATGATTATATACAATCCCAGGGCTGCCTGAACGCCGGTTCTGTTTATGTTGAAGATCTGGATAACGATCAGATTTTCAATGGAACGACCAGCTACAATAAAGGTTCTCGCGTGCTTCATATGCTTCGCGGAGTAGTGGGCGATTCCGCCATCTTCGAAATCCTCCAGAATTATCAATCCGATCCCGAGTTGAGATACGGCTGGGCTACGACGGCTGATTTCCAGGCGCATGCCGAAGCAGTGTACGGCTCGTCACTGGACTGGTTCTTCAATCAATGGATATATCAGCCCGGCAATCCTCATTATGAGTATGGCTGGGTAAACCTTTACGATTCCGAAAAAGGGACCGATCAACTGGGACTGCAGGTAAACCAGGTACAGATGAATGATCCCCACAATTATCCTTTATTTACAATGCCGATCAGGGTGCAGATCTTTTTCGGCGCCCAGGATACCACTGTTTCGGTCTTCAACAATTCTGCTTCACAGACATTTATGGTAGATATTCCAGCGCCCGCCGATTCTGTTAAACTGGATCCCGATCAATGGATTTTGCGCACAGTCGCCGAAACCGAATTCACGATGGGTTCGATTACAAAGGCGGTGGACACGGCATATCTGAGTGAGTACTATTATCTCAAGCTCGATGCAATTGGAGGTACGCCACCTTACACATGGGAGCGTGTTTCCGGGCAGCTGCCTTATGGGGTGGCCCTGCATAACGGGGATTCAGCTTATCTGGAAGGCTATCCCACCTACAAATCGGAATTCAACTTCAGGCTGAAGGTCAGCGACTCCTCGGTTCCTCCCAATAGCGATGATACCTGGATAAGTATCACGGTAACCGATCCGCCTTATACATGCGGGGATGCCAATAATGACGGCCCGGTTAATATTTCCGATGCTGTCTGGATTATAAATTACATCTTTCTGGGAGGCTCTGCGCCCGATCCGCTTGAATCGGGCGAGGTTAACTGCGACGGTGATATTAATGTGAGTGATGCGATCTGGATTATAAATTACATTTTCATCGACGGCCCCGCTCCCTGCGACTGCTGATTGATTAAGATATCCCGCAAAATAGATTGATTATCCCTATTACTGATTGCTCTTGACTTTCGGGCATTACAGTCTAAATTACCCTCTTTAATATAGATGATATTGTGGAGGTACGAATGTCAGTTGTAATAAATGGCGATAATCTATCAATCGAAAATGTTCTCGAAGTCGCCCGCAACAGGGAAAAGATCGAGCTTTCCCCCGATGCAATCAAGCGAATTGAAGTCTGCCGCGAATTGGTGGAAAAGAAGCTGCGCGAAAACGCAATTATGTATGGCGTGAACACTGGAATCGGCGAGCTTTCCGAGGTAGTGCTTACGCCCGAGCAAGTAGAGAAATTTCAGAAATACTTGATATACAGTCATGCCGCCGGAATCGGTGATCCGGCCTCGATCGAGGACACACGCGCCGCAATCTTGAGCAGGATCAACGTTCATTGCAACGGCCACTCTGCGCTCAGGCTTAAAGTGGTTGAAACGCTGGCTGCAATGCTGAATAAGGGTGTAACTCCGGTAATGTGCCAGAAAGGCTCCGTGGGAGCATCGGGCGACCTCTCCCCTATGGGTCAGATGGCGCTGGTGCCGATGGGCGAGGGCGAGGCATTTTATGAAGGTGAGCGCCTGCCCGGTGCGGAAGCCATGAAACGTGCCGGAATCGAAACAATCACTTATCAG
>WJIM01000032.1 GCA_014730285.1 Candidatus Zixiibacteriota bacterium | reverse complement strand
ATGAATGCCCGCAGGGTGATTAGCAATATTTATGTTGATGACAAGGTTAAGGAGTATATCGTAAGCATCGTCATGGCAACCCGCGATCCGGAATCATTCGGGCTTGATCTCTCCCAGTATATATCCTACGGGGCCTCGCCCCGTGCCAGCATTTATCTCAACCTGGCCTCCAAGGCTCATGCCTTTTTGAGGGGCAGGGGATATATCACTCCCGAGGATGTTAAGCAGATCGGCATGGATGTGCTCAGGCATCGTGTGATCCTGACCTACGAGGCCGAGGCCGAGGAGCTGACCTCCGAGGATATAATCCAGAAAATCTTTGACGAAGTCGAGGTGCCGTAATATGGCGGTGGTACCATCTGAAATTATCAAGAAAGTACGCATGATCGAAATCCGGACCCGCCGTCTGGTTAACGATCTGTTTTCAGGCGAGTACCATTCGATATTCAAAGGGCGGGGGATGGAGTTCGACGAGGTGCGCGAGTATCAGGTCGGCGACGACGTACGTCAGATCGACTGGAACGTTACCGCCCGCACCGGCACGCCCTTTATCAAGAAATTCACAGAGGAACGTGAACTGTCTGTGGTATTCTTGATCGATGCCTCAGGATCTCAGCATTTCGGCAGCGGGCGCCTTTTGAAAAGCGAGCTGGCGGCGGAACTTACGGCCCTTCTTTCACTGGCGGCCATAAAGAACAACGATAAGGTGGGGATGATTATCTTCACCGATAAAATTGAGAAATTCGTGCCGCCCAACAAGGGACGCAAGCATGTCCTCAGGCTGATTCGTGAGGTGCTCTATTTCGAACCGGAGGGTAAGCAGACGAATATCTCCAATGCGCTGGAATATTTCCTGAATATAATCAAGCGGCGTTCGGTTGTGTTTTTGATTTCCGATTTTTATTCATCCGGTTTTGAACGCGAGCTTCTTCTGGCCGGACGCAAGCATGATCTGGTGGCAATTCGCCTGACCGATCCGCGCGAGATGGAGATTCCGCCTGTCGGACTGGTGTATATGGAGGACGCCGAAAGCGGCAAACCACTCTGGCTGGATACGCATGATCCCGAATTCCGAAGGAAATTTACCGAAAACCGTAAAGAGGAGTTGAAGCAGATCGATCGGATGTTCAAGCAGAATAATGTCGATTTCATCGATCTCGACACATCGGCATCCTATATAGAGCCTCTGATTAAATTCTTCAAGATGAGAGAAAAGAGGATTCATTGAACACGGTTGAAACCGGATTGGAAATCAGACAATCGATAAACCGCTATTTTTTCTGGGGGATTTTGCTGTTGACTCTTATTGTCGGCCTGGCCATGATCTTTCTCCGGATTATCGACGGTGACGAGGGCTTTTACCTCTCAGCCGCAACATCTCTGGCGCAGGGCGCTGATCCGTATATCGATTTTTTCTTTCCGCAGATGCCGGGCGTTCCGATATTTCTGGCGCCGTTTACCGGGAATGGCTGGACGACGCTGTTTCTGGCCCGGGCATTCGGGTTTATCTGTCATCTGATTCTGGCGCTTCTTTTATACAATTATTCCAAAAGCATTTTTAATAACCGCAAACTGAATCTGAGCCTTCTGTTTCTGGCTGCTCTTTCCGGACCGCTTCTGGCCTGGAACAGCCTGGCCAAACCATACCCCTTGAGTAACCTGTTCTTCTTTACCTCATTCGTGGTGCTGACTCTATCGATCAAACAGCGCAAAATAAATTATCTGATGATATTTCTAACGTTTGCCTTCCTGGCGCTGGCGATTAATATTCGGGCGATTTTTTTGGTTTTCGCGCCTTTATATTTCTTTCTTCTATATTTCTACTTCCGCAGTATCAAGGTGGTGCGTTTTCCATATTATCTCCTGACTGTCTTCCTGGGTTTGGTACTTCCATCTTTATATGCCATCAGGCTGCTGTTTATTTCGCCCGACAATTTCTTATTCAATAATTTCGGATTTCATCTATTGCGGGCCGAGGACATAGCTCTGGGAAGGATTTTACTCCTGAAACTGACGGTTTTGGGCAAGCTGCTGATCCAGCCGCATTATCTGATTCCTGTCGTGATGTCCTTCTGGTCGCTGTTTATAGTCAATTCACGCAGCCATAGATACGATTACAATGCCTGGCACAGGATGGTATTCCAACTGGCGATGGTTGTCTCGGCCTTTATCTTCGTGGTCTATATGATACCCCATCCGGTACATGTGCAGTATTTCAATCAGACTCTGCCGTTTTTGATTATAGCCTCGATACCGGCCCTGAAGGTGATTCTGGAAAAAACCGCTTCGGTCAAGGCGCTTCTGGCAGCAGTATATCTTTTGGGAATAGTAATGTATCCAGCCCTTTATGTGCTCGATATTCGGGATAAGTACATCGATTATAAAATCCCGCAGGCAAAGAGGGTAACCGAAGCAATCCGCCATAACTCCTCTCCGGACGATCCGGTGCTGTCGGAATGGGTGGCGTATAATGTTCTCTCCCAAAGAGATCAGCCTGTAGGCGGCGAATTTGTCGGGCATGAATACCTTTTTTCTTCGCCCATAGTCCCGCACAGTAAATATAATTTGCTTTCAAATGAAAGGATCAATGATCTGCTGAGGCAGGAAGTGCCCAAACTTGTGGTAATAAAATATTCTCCGATTGAAACCTGGAAGACCGAACTGGATAAAAACTACAAGGTAATGGTAAAAATAAACAACATATTTATTTATGAACGCAAGAATACGGTTGAAGAAAATTAGATCATGATAAGGCTTGTCTGGACATCTATAATATTTTTATTCCTGCTAAATGCGTCAGCATTTTCCGCAGATATTGCGGTGGAATCGTCACTCGACCGGAACAAAGCCTATATCGGAGACAGAATCGGTTTTTCGCTGAAAGTTGAGGCCGATAGTGCGATCAAAGTCGATTCCCTGCAGATTCCCGGGGAGCTGGGCGAGTTCGAGATTAAAAACTGGCTTCTGGAAAATGAGCGCATCAAAGACGGTACCCGGTTTATGGAGTATTCTGGCGTGCTGACAGTTTTCGAAACCGGCAAGATCACGATTCCGCCTCTTCCTGTTGTCTATCATCCCTCGGAAGATATAACAGACACGATTTATACCGATTCGATGAATGTCTTCATTATGAGTCTGGTGCTGGATGATTCCGCGGCGGATATCAGAGACCTGAAAGGTGTAAAGAGCCTGGGGCAAAACCGCGCCTTTATAATAGCCATAATCGTGGTTTTGCTTTTGATAGCGGCGGCATTAATGTGGTATTTCTTCAGGAAGAAGCCGGAAATCGAGGCGCAGAAAACCGAGCCGTTAATACCGCCCTGGGATGAGGCGCTTGAGAGACTTTCTGATTTAAGAGGCAATAACCTTGAACCGAAAACTTATTATATTGAATTGTCGGATATTATCAGACGCTATGTGGAAAGGCGTTTCGGTTTTTCGGCGACGGATATGACGACTTACGAGATCAAGCGGGAAATTCCGCGGCTAAATGTAGAAAGTAATCTCGATAGTAAACTCCGGGAGCTTTTGGATAATTCCGATCTGGTGAAGTTCGCCAAATTCGTTCCGGATGACAGCTTCAGGGAGGATGATTTTCAGAGGGCCTGGGTGTTCGTGAACGAAACCAAACCTGGCACTCCGATTGCCGAGGAGGTGAGCTCATGAGCTTCGAACTGGGCACACCCTCGTATCTGTACCTGTTGATCCTGATTCCGATCCTGGTCTGGTACAGGTATCTTCGCAGGAAAAAGGTTCATGCTCCCGTGGTTTATTCGGATACCGGCCTTGTCAGGCGGGTGAAGCATCGCGGCGGATTATGGCCGCGCTATATATCGCCGATACTCAAGAGCCTGGCATTGATAGTGATAGTATTTGCCCTGGCACGCCCCCGTTTCGCGCGGACATTCGAGGAGGTCAAGACAGAGGGAATCGATATCGTGCTTACTCTTGACATTTCGGGAAGTATGAAGGCCGAGGATTTCAAGCCTCAGAACAGGCTTTATGTGGCCAAAGAGGTGATCAAGGAATTCGTGCAGGAAAGAACCGAGGACCGTCTCGGGCTGGTGGTGTTTGCGGCACAGGCTTTTACACAATGTCCGCTGACACTGGATCATAATGTGCTGATTAATTTTCTTGATAATGTGACCTTTGGAATGGTCGAGGACGGTACCGCTATCGGCACCGCTATTGCCAATAGCTGTAACCGTCTCAAAGATTCGCCTTCCGAGAGCAAGGTGATTGTACTCTTAACCGATGGAGTGAATAATCGCGGCAAGATAGATCCGTTAACCGCTGCCGATATCGCAGCATCACTGGGAATAAAAATATACACTATCGGAATAGGCAAGCCGGGCAATGCGCCGTTTCCGGTGGATGATCCGTTAATGGGACGAATTTATAAATATATACCGAATGCTTTGGATGAGGATGTTTTGACCAAGGTGGCCGAGACGACAGGTGGAATCTATTTCCGGGCAGAGACCGGCGAAAAGCTGAGCGAAGTATATAAGGAGATTTCCGCACTCGAGACAACCGAAATCAAGACGCGTGGTTATATACAATACAGGGAATTGTTTACGCCGTTTCTTTTGACCGGACTGGGGTTCGTGCTGGTCGAGACCTTGCTGGGACGAACCCGTTTCCGCAAGATTCCATAGAATGAAACGGCAGATAGAATCGTTTGTAGAAAATAGTTAAGTATAGAATATGAAATTTTTTCAGCCCGAATACTGGTTTTTGTTAATTGTCGTGCCGCTTCTGGCGCTGTTTTTCCTGTGGTCGTGGCAGAAGCGCAAACGTGACCGGGATATCTTCCTGCGCGGCATGCCGCTCGAGAACCTGGGCGTGAATTTCGCTTCGGGTAAGGTTGCGGCAAGGGCGGCATTTCTGCTTTTGGCATTCGCTTTTGCGGTAGTCGCGCTGGCTCGTCCCCAATGGGGGGCATATCAGGAGCTGGTGAAACGCGAGGGGCTTGATGTTATGGTTGTGCTGGATGTCTCGCGTTCGATGGATGTGGAAGATGAATCACTGGGCGGGCTGTCGCGTCTGGATAAGGCCAAGCTGGAAATCAGCCGTCTGCGCAAACGCCTTCCCGGCGACCGTCTGGGATTGGCGCTTTTCGACCGGGATGCTTTCATATACTGCCCGCTGACGCTCGACCATTCCGCCTTCGATATGTATCTGGATGTGGTCAAGGCGGATTTGATGCCGGCTGAAGGGCAGGGGACTCGGCTATCGCGTGCGGTGCAGACAGCTTTGAATGGTTTCGATCCGGAATCGAAACAATCGAAGATAATAGTAGTATTTTCAGACGGAGAGACATTTGACGATAATCTCGATGAGGCTCTGGATAAGGCCAAGGGCATGGATGTTAAGATTTATACCGTTGGTGTGGGCAGTACCAAAGGCGGCCTGATTCCGATTAAGAACAAGGCCGGCGATGTTGTCGATTATGTTAAAGATGAGTCGGGCGCCGATGCACTCTCCAAGCTCAATCCGAGAGCTCTGGAAATTATGGCCTCGGAAACAGACGGTAATTTCTACCTGGCATCTTCCGGAGGACGAGTGCTGAGGAGTCTGGTCGAGGATATAACGGGCTTTGAAAAAGCCGAACTTGAAGGGAAGCTGATCACGCAATATGAGGATCGCTTCCAGATACCGCTTTTGATATCTTTGTTGTTTTTTGTGCTTGAATTCGTATTATCCGATGTCAAAGGTACTCCATTGAGGGTGTTTGTGCGATGAGAATAATTATATTTTTTATAGCATTTTTGCTGGTCATCTCCGCGAGTCTTCTCGCGGATGATGCAAAATCCCTGAATGACAGGGGAGTTCAGGCCTATCATCAGCAAGATTACGATTCATCTATGCATTATTTCCGTGAGGCCCAGAATATAGAGCCGGAGAATAAAATCGTCGATTTCAATCTCGGCAACGCCCTTCATCAGCAGGGGCAGTACGAGGACGCGGTGCGCAATTATGAGAGGGCCATAACTCAGGAGGACAGCACACTAGCGTCAGAGTCATACTACAATATCGGCAATACTCACTTCCGTTCCGGACAGCTCGATAAGGCGATTCAGTCTTATAAGAAGGCGCTCGATTATAATCCAGAGGATAAGGACACGAAATATAATCTGGAACTGGCATTGAAGACCAAGAAGGAACAACAACAGCAGCAACAGCAACAGAATCAGGATCAGCAGAAGGAAGATCGGGAAAAGAAGGACGACGAGCAGGAACAGGATCAGGAAAATCAGGATCAACAGAAGGATCAGGAACAAGAAGATCAACAGGATCAGCAGGAGCAGGAAGACCAGCAGCAGAAAGAGGATGAACAACAGCAGCAGGATCAACAGGACCGGCAAAATCAGGACGAGCAGCAGCAACAGGACGAACAGCAGAAAGAACAGGAACAGGAAAAGCAGGATCAAAGCGACCAGCAAAAGGACCAGCAGGATCAGCAGAATCCTCAGGACCAACAGCAACCCTCCGAGCAGCGTCCCATGCAGCTCGACGAGGAACGTGCCCAGGCGCTTCTGGAGGGCTTGAATCAGGATGAAAAAGAGGTCTTAAAGCAGCTTATAAAGCAAAAGGTCGGGGTATCGTCATATAAGGGCAAAGACTGGTAAGAATCTATGCTGAAATTCAGTATATACAGCTTCATTATACTATGTTTGGTGCCGGTGCTGGCCTTGACTGCAAATGTGAAGGCGGCCGAGGTCGAGGCCACACTCAGTTCCGATGTGATCAGTATTGACGGTCAGGTTACGCTGTCAATTATTATAACGGGCGGGAAGGATGCCGATGAACCAACATTGCCGCCAATCGGCGGATTTAATGTCTATACCGCAGGCAAAACCTTCTCATCATCCAGTGTCAACGGCGTGACCAGTACCTCGGTCAAATACAAATATGTGCTTGTGCCGCAGAGAACCGGGAAGTTTCTGATTGGGCCGATAAAGGTCAAGGTTGACGGTAAGGAGTTTTCCACCGAGCCGATGGCTATTACGGTAGAGAAGGGGACGCGAAGAGATGTGCCCTCACGCGCCGAGAGGCCGGATAATGCCACAGAAAACGGAGAATATATAATCGATGCCGAAATTTCAAAGGATACCGTTTTTGAAGGCGAGCTTCTTGTTCACGAGTTCAAGGCTTTTCAGAGGCGCGGCGCCGGGTTTATGTCCGATCCGGTTTATGTTCCGCCCTCATATTCGGGCTTCTGGCGCGAGGAATTCGGATGGAAGCGTTATACCCGGCGTCTGCAGGGAAATGTCTATGTCGTTAACCAGATGGATTCTTATCTGTTTCCGGTAAGTCCCGGCGAGGTGCAGATCGAACCGACACGGGTTGTGGTTACGCCCGATGCTTTCTCGAATTTTTTCAGTTTCGACCCGTTTGATTCCCGCGGACGGCGTTCTCGTCAACATCGAATGCAGCCGGAGACGCTTTTTACCGAGCCGCTGATTATCAATGTCCTGCCCCTTCCACGGGAAAGCAGGCCACGCGATTTCAAGGGCGCGGTGGGCAGCTTTGATATGGATGTCGATATCTCTCGTACCGATGTTACGGTGGATGAAACTATTCTGCTCACGATCAAGATCGCCGGTCAGGGCAATATCAAGACCATATCCTCCCCCGATATTCCCGAAATAGAAGGGCTGGATATTCGCCCCTCGGGAGATACCACTTCCGTGAGAGAGGCCGGAGGTGTAATTGCCGGATTAAAGATTTTCGAGTATTCGATAATTCCTGAGCAGGAAGGTATTTACGAGATACCCTCGTTGAAATGGTCGTATTTCGATCCCGAGACCGAAAACTACCGGACACTGGCTTCAGAGGAATACGAGATCAATATTGAACCGGGTGCGAGCGCCGGGGACGATGCCTTTGCGGGCCGGATGAATATTCCCGGCGATATTAAGGTCCGCGATATTCTGGGGGTGAAGACTCTGGACGGCAGACTGAAGAAAAAATCCAAGCCGCTGATTATGAGCCCGGTCTTTATCGGAGTTCAGGCCGTGCCCCTGATTCTTCTGGCGGGCGTGATCCTGTTTCGAAAGCGCCAGGAGAAGCTCATGGGCGATCTGCGCCTGCGCCGCCTGAAACGTGCCCATGGCCTGGCCAGAAAGAAGCTATCCAGCGCCAGCAGTCTTTTAAAGAGTGGTAATCCGGATGATTTCTACGGCGAAGTATCGAGGGCTGTATATCAATATGTGGGTGATAAATTCAACTATTCCGCCTCCGGCTTGACAGAATCGAAGGTTGTGGAAATTTTGCAGGATGAGGGCTATTCGGAGGAGACAATAGAGGAATTCAGGGAATTGATACAGACATCCGATTTCGGGCGTTTCGCACCGGGACAGTCCGGCGAGGATTCGGCCGGAGAGCTTTTGAAGCAGGCGGAAAAATGGATCGTAACGGCTGAACATGAGGGGAAGCGCGTAAAGTGAGATATATGGTCATAATCATAGCCGCGTTTTTCTTATTTTTCCCCGCAACGAATTTATGGGGGTCGGCAGAGGATGATTTTGCCAGCGGAGTAAAGGCTTATAACGCCGGGGACTATGAACAGGCACTTGATATTTTCGGGGGCCTCGAAGATTCCGGTTATGTGAGCCCCGAGCTTTATTATAATCTTGGAAACAGCTATTATAAATCCGGTCTGAAGGGGATGGCGGTAGCGTCGTATATGCAGGCGGGAAGACTTGCCCCCCGCGACGAGGATACCAAGGCCAATCTTCGCTTTGTGCAGGGCACGTTGCGCGATAAGGTGGAAGACAGCCTGCAGAATCCGATCTGGCGATTCGCAAAGGAGTCCTCCCTGTATTTCAAGGCCAACGAACTTACCTGGATCGCTTTTGTCATCTATCTGATTATTATTGTCATGCTCATTTATCAGGTCTTTTACAAGCAGAAAAATCTGGCGTTTTTGATAATCCTCTTTTTTGCAGTTTTTCTTTTGATTATCAGCGGTACTATGCTGGGAATAAACCTGCAACTGAATTATTATACGGAGCGGGGAGTTATCACCGATCCGGAGGTGGAAATTCTGGCCGGTCCGGGAGCTATCAGCGAGGTTCGATTTACCGCTCATGAGGGGCTGACATTTCGGATTCTGGATCAGGAATCCGGATATTATGAGGGGATTTTTGCCAATAAACTCAAGGGCTGGATCGAAATCTCAAAAGCGTATCAGTTCTAAATTGGCGCTAAATCAGCGATTTTTTTACAGATAACCAGCCAATATCTTCAGAATCGACCGCCTAATTATGTTTGACAGCCAATATCGTGCAACATATCTTGCGGCTTATGGCTAAAAGACTATCGAGACATAGATGGATATTTGGTATATTATTGGCACTGGTACTTCTAGTATTATGCTTCTATGACCTCGATTTCTCCCAACTCTGGCAGACATTAACGAAAATCCGCTTTACATATCTGATACCGGCCTTCCTATTGGGAATGCTCAAGGTGTTTTTCACCGCTATGCGCTGGAAGATGCTGATTGACAAGCGCAAAGATATATCAGTCAGACGCATATATTCGGTATATTCGTTCGGGCAGCTCGTGAATATATCTCTTCCGGCTCTTACCGGTCAGGCGGCACGGGTGATTATCCTTAATAAAACAGAAAATCTGCCCAAGACCTTCGGGGCGACCACGATCCTGATGGAGGCCACTTTTGACGGGCTCTGCCTGATACTGCTTCTGACTGTATCCTCATTCTTTTTCACGTTCCCGGGATGGATTACACGCTATGTTTTTATTCTCGGACTTGTGCTTCTGGCATTAATAGCGGCATATACCTTGATCCTGATAAATCGCCGGGGACTGACCTATCTGGGTAAGAAAAAAATCCGGCGGCGGTTTCCGCGCTTTTACAAGAAGCTGGAAAAGCTGGCCAAATCATTCAATTCCGGAATAGAATCGCTTACCTCGCTGAGGCATATCTCGATTGTCTTTATGTATTCCTGCCTGATGTGGATCTGTTCTGTGGGAGTAGTGGTATTTCTGATTGCCGCTTTCGATGAAGCTTTTGGGCTCGAGGTGCCCTACTGGATGGCGATGATATTGGTTTCGATTACCGCGTTTTTTACCACCGTCCCGATTACTCCGGGAAATGTGGGGACATTTCAATGGATCGTTATAGGTATTTTGAAGCAGGTTTACGGCGGAGATGTTACCAAAGAGGTTGCGGTCGGTTTTTCGATTATCCTTCATTTCCTGAATCTGCTGCCGGTATGGATTACCGGACTGTTTTTCCTTTTCAGAGATCATTTCGGTGTAAAGGAAATCCGCAAGGAATCGTTGAAAGAGCAATTTCCTGAGGGAAATGGCAATGGCGATGAAGATAATCAAAAAAGTGATGCAGAAAAAAACCATAAAACTGAATCAGCTTGAGATAAAGCTCGAAAAGCAGCATGAAAAAAGAGAATGGGAGGCGCATACATCCGGCCTTGATGTACTGATTTCCACTATTCTCTCGCAAAATACATCCGACAGCAATTCATCCAGAGCATTTAAGTCCCTGAAGAAGGTCTATCCCTCCTGGACAAAAGCCGCACGTGCGCATAAGGCTTCAATCACCAAAGCGATCAAATCCGGGGGGCTGGCTAAGGTCAAGGCCGGATATATAAAGTCTGCATTAAAGAGGGTAAAGGATGATTTCGGCACTTACAGCCTGCAAAAGCTGAAGAAGAAACCGATTGATGAGAGCCTTGAGTATCTGACATCATTTGATGGTGTGGGGGAGAAGACTGCGGCCTGTGTGCTTTTGTTTGCGTTCGGCAAAAAAGTCATGCCGGTTGATACACATGTCCACCGGGTAACTCACCGTCTGGGATTGATAAAGGAGACGGCCGACCGTCAAAAATCATTTCAGTTTTGGTTTGGTCAAAACAACATTGTTGATTATTATAATCTCCATTTAAATATGGTTCGGCATGGCAGATTAATCTGCAAGGCCCGAAACCCAAAGTGTGATGAGTGCGCATTGAGAGAAGCCTGCGCATACTACAATAGGCGGAAAAGGAAATGATAAGGTCGTTTTACTGGACTCCCGATGAGGGAGGCAAGGAACAGATCGGGATTCTCGATTTCAAGGAGATGACCGAGGTTGAGGGCTCTATCCTCTGGGTGGATTTGTTCAATCCCACCGATGAGGAGCTCTATATCCTGACCCATGATTTCCGTTTCCATCCGCTCTCGATCGAGGACGTGCTTTCCGAGGAAACCCGTCCCAAGGTGGATGAGTACGAGAATTACCTTTTCGTGATCTTCCAGACAGTCGGACAACCGGGTGGTGAGGATGAGCTGGCGGTAAACGATATCGGCATCTTCCTGACCAGGAATGCCGTGGTTACGGTGCATTCACATCAAATCGACATTCTCGATTCGCTCTTTCGCAAGTTCCTGCATGACGATCGGGTAGTGGCGCGCGGGCTAACATTCCTATTTCACGCCGTGCTGGACTTTCTGGTGGACAGCTACGACAAGCCTTTGGCCTATATCGAAAGAGAGGCCGATAAGATTGAGGATGATGTTTTCGAGGAACCTCAGCCGGAAATCGTGAAGAGGATTTTTAACCTCAGGCGCGACACGCTTGAATTCAAGCGAATTCTGGCGCCCTTGAAGGAGGTGGTCTACCAGATGACCACCGGCAAGCTGGCGCTTATTTCGCATAAGGCCGAGGTCTATTTCTCGGATATCTACGATCATCTTTCTCGCATGACCGATGATGCCGACAGCAACCGGGATATTATGAATGCCGCGCTGGAGGTGTATTTCTCGACCGTATCCGACCGTACCAATCAGATAATCAAGTTTCTGACGATTTTCACGGCGATTCTATTGCCGCCCTCATTTATAGCGGGCCTTTATGGTATGAATTTCTCCAAAATGCCTCTGTTGAAATGGGATTACGGCTAT
>WJIM01000255.1 GCA_014730285.1 Candidatus Zixiibacteriota bacterium | reverse complement strand
TTCTGCTACAGCCAATCTGCCGTTGGGATTAAAGCAGCGTCTTGCGCTTGAATGCGCGCTTTTGCATGAGCCATCCATTTTGTTTCTGGATGAGCCTACCGCTGGTGTCGATCCTATGGCACGCCGCGGCTTCTGGGATATTATCTATGGCGCTTCAAAAAAAGGCACGACCGTATTTTTAACCACGCACTATATGGATGAGGCCGAGCATGCCGACCGGGTGGGTATGATATTCAGCGGCAGGCTTAAGGCAATCGATACCCCGGAGGACTTAAAGTCAGATTTTTCCGGTGGAAAGATATTTCAGTTCGATACGGACGATTTGGTGGCGGCTCTGAAGAAACTCGAGCAGTCCGAAGAGGTGCGGGAGGTAACTGTTTTCGGCAACAGCATTCATCTGACAATGGCCGAAGAATTCGACGAGGAAAAGACCGGGGTCTTCCTTAACAAGCTAAATGTGGCACATTCGGGATTGAAAAGGACAGCGCCCTCGCTTGAGGATGTCTTCATCAACCTAACCTCGGAGGACAGCAAGGCATGAATCCGGTACGAATCATGGCGCTGGCCCAGAAAGAAGTGATCCAGATTCTGCGAGATCCGCGCGCCCTTGCGCTGGCCTTCATACTTCCCATGATTCTTCTTTTTCTATTCGGATATGCCATCACTCTTGATATAAAAAATATTCCCTTCGGTGTGTTGGACTATGATAAATCCAATCTCAGCCGTGACCTGACGGCGGACTTTGTCTCCAGCGGCTACTTCAACCATAAATTCGATATAAAGCATTCAGGGCAAATCGACAGCCTGATACAACTGGGTGAAGCCAGAATCGTACTCGTAATTCCGCCCGACTTTTCTGAGGAGTTGAAGCAGGGGAAGATCGCCGATTTGCAGGTCATTGTTGACGGCGCGGATGCCAACACCGCCAATATAGCTATCGGCTATACCGAGAGTATTATCGGTTCACGCAATCAAAAAATGCTGTCGGAAATGACGAGCATGTCAATTGAACCGCCAATAAATCTGGAAATACGTTTCTGGTATAATCCCAACCTCCGTTCCCAGAACTATATCATTCCCGGATTGATTGCGCTTATCATGACAGTGGTCTCGGCCCTTCTAACCTCGCTTACAATCGCGCGGGAATGGGAGCGGGGTACGATGGAGCAGATAATCACCACCCCGGTAACCTCGCTGGAGCTGGCAATCGGCAAGCTACTGCCCTATTTTGCAATTGCTATTATGGATGTTATCATTGCTACCGCAGTAGGTACTATTATCTATGATGTACCTTTCCGCGGGAATCTGATTACCCTGATTGCTTTTTCATCCCTATTTTTGTTTGCCGTGCTCGGAATCGGCTTTTTGATTTCGGTCGCCACCAAATCCCAGCAGGTGGCATACCAGGTAGCTATGCTGGCGTCGTTTTTGCCAACATTCCTTTTCTCCGGTTTTCTCTTCCCGATATCATCAATGCCTAAGTGGCTTCAATATGTCACCCTGATAATACCGGCACGTTACTATGTTACCATCGCCCGCGATCTTTTTCTGAAGGGCGCCGGATTCAGGAGTCTTTATATCGAAGGAATTGTCCTGCTGGGTTTTGCGGTCCTGGTAATATTTGCATCGGACATGAAATTCAAGAAAAGGCTGGGGGACTGAGATGCGTATCCGTCACATAGCCAAAAAAGAAATCCTCCAGACATTTCGCGACAGGCGTATGCTGGGAATTCTTTTCTTTGCACCTATCTTTCAACTGATAGTCTTTGGCTATGCCGCAACTTACGACATAAACCGTATCCCGACTGCGGTCGTTGATTACGACTACAGCCGCCTATCGAGAGAGCTCGTTTCCACAATTCAGGCCTCGGGTTATTTCGAGGTCATCGCAAATCCTTCACACAGCGACAGCATAACTTCGTTTGTGGATCATGGTGAGATATGGTGCGGGATTGTTATCCCGCCCGATTACGAGGAGCAAATCAAGACCGGCAAGTCTGCCGATGTCCAGGTTATTATCGACGGTTCCAATTCCAACACAGCTGGAATTGTGGCCGGATACCTGGGTAAAATCGTGCGCGAATATTCCATGGACATGATAAGCTTCAACTCCCGCGATATATATGGCGGCCGTCAGCCCAATATCAATATCGAAACGCGTGCATGGTATAATCCCAACCTCTCATCTCGGACTTATAACGTCCCTGCCGTGCTGGTCATGATAATGCTGGTGATAACCATGGTGCTGACCTCGATGGCCGTAGTTAAGGAAAAAGAGCTGGGGACAATCGAGCAGATTTCTGTCACGCCGATAAAACCGGTGGAGCTTATGATCGGCAAAACCATGCCGTTCGTGATGATCGGGGTAGTCGATATTCTGATTGTAACCACAGTGGCTATTTTCTGGTTCGATGTGCCCTTCCTGGGATCGATATGGTTCCTTCTGCTTGCAGCCTTTACATTCATGCTCACAACTCTGGGAACCGGACTTTTGATCTCAACCTTCTCTTCCACTCAGCAGCAGGCCATGATGACTACGTTTTTGTTTATCATGCCTTTCACGATACTTTCAGGCTTCGCATTTCCGATTTCAAATATGCCGATTGAGATTCAATATGTTACCTATATCAATCCGGTGCGTTACTTCGTGGAAATCGTAAGGGCGATTTTCTTGAAGGGCAGCGGTATAATCGAACTGAAGGATCAGCTTTTGGCGCTTCTGGCAATCGGCCTTTCGGTCATGACAGTTTCTGTCCTGCGCTTTCGGAAGCGCGCGTCGTAATAATAAGTTGCCCCAAAATTCATTCGTTCCGTCAGATCCTCAAATCTGACGGGTGTCAGTTCCCATCCCCGATTCGCGATTTACCGCTTGACAATCGAAAGCCATTGATATAATAATTCAATAGCACGACAACTGTTATTATCCGCAGGTCTGCGGCACACCTTTTGTGCAAACATACTGCACTGACTCCAAAAAAGGGCATAGTTGAACTTTCAACAATAAATCATATTTCTGTAATATTATAACCCTAAATGGAGGATCACGATGTCTTATGCGGATATTTTGAAAGGCGCCAGCAATGCCTTTACATTGCATTACGCCTATATAAACAATGTAGCGCGGGAGATAGGAATCGACAGCGCCGAAAATATCAGCGCCGAAGTGTGCCGTATGATGGGTGCGGCCCGGGGCCAGACGATAAAAGAGAAGGCAGACCTTGAGCAGTTTACGCCTGAAGCGGCAGCAGCCGCAGCGCGAGGCTCTATTGAAGAGGACTTTGGGATAATAACCGAGCCAATCGAGGAGTCATCCGAGAGGATCGTATTCCATTGCAAGGGATGCCCAGTTTATAACGGCGCCCATGCTGCCGGAATGAATGCCGGTTCTATCGAGGCCCAATGCCGCAAAGCACCTATTGCATACATGGATGCTCTGGTTAAAGAACTGAATCCGGAACTGAAATATCAACTGCGTAAATTCCGTTCATCGGCTGAAGATAGCTGCGAGGAGGAGATAGTTATCGCGTAATCTTATATCAGGGTGCACCAGACTTTAGGGCTTGTTGAAAAAGTTAAAGATATTGAAATAAAAACGAGACACGTCATTCCGAGGGAGTCCCGCTGAAGATTGGGTCACCCATAGTAATCTATTTCGCAATAATCTCTTCTTCTTCGGGTATCCCGGTGGCGATTGGATTAGATTTTTCGCTGATCCATTCCATCCAGCCGCCGTCATAGACAGAGATATTCGGCCAGCCCATGAAGTAGGCGTTGAAAAACGCCTCGCTACCGCGCCATCCGGTGCCGCAGTAAAAAGCGATATGCTTGTCGGGAGTTATACGGTCATTGGCCCAGATAGCTTCCACCTCATGGTACTCACGAATTGTGTGATCTATATTACGGTAATTTTCCATGTGATAGGCGTCGCTCCCGCAGTTGCCGAAAATCGCGCCGGGGATTCTTCCCGGAGTCTCGATATAATGATACCCGCTGACATTACCGATAAACTCCTCCCAGCTTCTGATGCTGACCAGCTCGGCCTTATCCGATGCCAGCATATCTTTTGCCTCGGGAGTGTCCACAAAAAGCTCAGGACGTGCAGGTACCTCGGCACCAAAATCTTCAATCGGCTCCGGCTCATGATCCTCTTTTGTTAATTCAAAACCCGCATCGATCCAGCTTGCCAGCCCGCCATTTAAGATGCGTACATCTTCGACACCCGCATACATAAGTATGTGAGCGCATCTCATAGCCGCAATCTGTCCCGCCTGTCTTCCGGGGTAGGGATCCTCGTTGTTGGGATGATTGAAGCGTCCGTAGAGAATCACCATTGTGTCCTTGTCGATGCCGAGTTCGAGAAGTGTCTTTTGTATTTCCTCAGGCGATCTTCTATTCCAGTCTTTAGGTGATTCGAGGGTTACGGAATCGAGATGAAGCGCGCCGGGTATATGCCCTGAGTCATAATCCTCACGATAGAAATAAGTGGCGTGGCAGACGACATAGCGATTGCCCTTGTATGTCGAAGGAGTGCCGCTATCTATCAACGTCTTCAGCCATTGGGGATATATCAACTGCTGGTAGCGCGGCAGATGATCCATTGGAAGCTCAGAATATTTTGACCATTCCATGAAACCGTTGAATGTTTTCACATCTTTATATCCGATTTCAGCCAGCTTTTTGACCATGTATTGGGCTTCGTCTTCGTTGTAGCCATAGACTATGATAGAATCATCGGGATTAATGTCTTTCTTTGGA
>WJIM01000254.1 GCA_014730285.1 Candidatus Zixiibacteriota bacterium | reverse complement strand
TTTGAGGTGTGCGCTTGTTGCTCTGCTTTCGATTTTCATGTTTCTTACCGGTTCCGCATTTGCGGATGAGTCCCCCGGAATGACCAGACTCGATGATGTCGGTCTGGGTATTTCGGGCCAGCCCGCACAGGCGCCGGATATCGGTGGGGAGCAAGTTAAAATTGGAGCAGACGGCCGAGCGCCTTATTTCTGTCAATTGAAAGTCTATGTGGTCGAACCTGTGTCTCGTTATAGGGACAATGCCGGACATAATTATGAGTTCGGATTTCTCGATTTTGCAATTGACACCGCCCTGAATCTGGAGTACCAGGTACCCTTTAATAAGACGGTTTCCTGGGATCCGGCTCTGAACGGCATTGATGATCCTATATATGAAGACAATATCAAGGTAATCGCCGTGATATTCAACCATATGGAGGGTTTTCCGCAATACAGCTATATCCAGCCAGGATACCCGGTAGATGATCCCTTCACGGCCTATCATGCAGATGCCTGCGCGGCCGCCGAACCGGGTGAAACCGGCTATAATGAGGTCGCGGGAGGATATACGCATACCGTATTTCTTGAAGAAGCAACATGGGATGGCTGACCGTCCTGCCCTGGAACGCGGTCTGCGTTAGATGCAATTTATAATTTAGGTACTTATAACTTTCATTATACTGCCCTTTGCGCCGGCGAACCGAATGTTCAGCCGAGGCGCGACTCTTTAAACAATCATGCAGTTCCCACCGTCTATTTTGACGGCGGTGATACGGTCTTTGTGGGCGGATACTCGAATCCGAATTACTATACTACTCTTATGGATGTCGTCGGGGTAAGGCAGGTTCCGGAAGTCGATCTCTCCGTATCCTTAACTTTCAATTCGAAAGGTACGATAACAGTCGATGTCTCCGCAACTTTGAATACGTTTATTAATCTGGAACCGGAGAAGCCCTCTGTCCCATCCGGTGAAACTGCCGGTCTTTTGATGACAGAATATACCTACACCACAAGCACAACAGATGTGGAAGGACAGCAGTTGTGGTACCGATGGGATTGGGATGACGGTGAGGTAAGCGATTGGATAGGGCCGTACGCCTCAGGTGCGGAAGCTTCCGCTTCCCATAGCTGGGATGTAGCTGACACCTACCGGATCAAGGTTCAGGCCAAAGACGAATATGATGCGGAAAGTGAATGGTCAGGTCTCCTGTGGGCTTATTTCGAAGGTCTGCCCTATATCTGCGGCGATGCCAATGCCGATGAGTCTGTCAATGTTTCCGATGCGGTCTGGATCATAAACTATGTCTTTATCGGTGGACAGCCGCCCGATCCATTAGTGTCGGGAGATGCAAACTGCGATGGCAGTGTAAATGTCTCCGATGCGGTCTGGGTTATCAATTATGTCTTTATTGGAGGCTTTGAACCCTGTGACACTGACGGAAACGGCGAAACCGATTGTTAATAGTGGTTTTAGCATGATATTAAATGCCGCCCGGCTTTGTCGGGCGGTATTTTTATATTTTTAACACTGGTGCAAATTTATTACTTAAAAATATAAGAAATATACTGGACATAATCGGTAGCAATTAATATATTGTTAGAATTCTATCAAATACACCCCAATGAATTGCCCGCGTTGTGCGGGCGGGGCATTTATGTTTAAGGAAAAATTAGCGAAAAGCATGCTCCCGGCCGGATTATACATTGCCTCTCTAATGCGCGCTCATAAGAGTTCAATTAGCGCGGGCCTTCCCGATGGGATCGATGAAGATCATTTTCAGGATTTATGTTTTGGTCGTTTTGGAAAAATGCCTGTGAATGTCTTTAATCAGCCTCTTTCAGGCTGGAAAGCCACGGGCGCATATCGGCTCTATATTTCATTCGGCAGACTGCGGTATCGGAGTATGATCTATAAGGCCGCCCTTTATTCCGAGGAAAATACACCGGCACTTAATGGCCTCCCTGTCTCTCCGGGACCTCCGGAATATTATATCTACAAGTATGCTCACGATGATCTTCAACGTTATCTTCCGGATATTTTTGATTGCCGGGAAATAATTCCCAATATACACTATCGTTATATTCTCGAGGACTTGAAACCAAAGTATCGTATCGCTCAGGGAGTTGATGATTTAATGCTTTGCGTTAAGGAATTATTCCCGCTGCATAAAGCCCTGAACAACGGCTGTGTGCAGATTTTGAAGGAGAACGCGCTGAAATTCGACAATGCTTATCGGACCCGATTGTCTGAATATGTAAAAATCAATCTGGAAGAGTATGTAAAAGAAATTCGGGATGATAATGTTCAGGTTGTCTTGGGAGACTGGGATAAAATCGAAAAGTCTCTGGTAGACGAAACGGTTTTTGACCAACTATCCGCCGGACTGATCCATGGGGATTACAATCGCACGAATATTCATATTTCCGGCGGCAAAGCCCCCAAGATTAAACTGGTTGACTGGGAATGGACCGGGTTCGGCCTGCCCCATGCCGATCTCGCTTCCCTATTAAAAGGGCAGAAGCCGGAAATAGAAAAAAGAGCCCTGAAATTATATGCCGAGATGGATAATACCCTGGATTATAAAGAGCATTCGGATGCCTACAATTGGTGTCAATTGGAACGCGGCCTTTTGGACGCCGGGTTTTTGGCCAGACATCATCTTAATTCTCGCGGGAAAGTCGAGTGGATTCCGGCCTATATTTCCGGAGCGATGCGAAGAGTGATTTTTAATTATAGGAACATAGAGAAGTAGATTAAGCTTACTCATCTTTTGATTTCCGATTCAGGATAATTGTAATGCCTTTAAGGAGGTGTTAGAATTAATATTTGTGATTTTAAAAATGAAAACCGCGAAAGCATGCAATGCCCTGTCTGCGGTACGGGAGTCCTGAAGCCCTTTTTTAGGCTTCCCGAAATGCCCGTAATTTGCAACAATCTCTGGAACAGCCGGGATTCCGCGCGTAATTGTCCCAAGGGCGACATCGCTCTTGGATTTTGTAATGAATGCGGATTTATCAGGAATTTGAAATATAAATCGGAAGACTGCATGTATTCGATAGATTATGAGAACTCGCTGCATTTCTCCGATCGCTTTCAGGAATATATCCGCCGCGTTGCAACTCACCTGATAGAGGACTATGGAATTAAGGACAAAACAGTTATCGAGATAGGTTGTGGCAAGGGCGACTTCCTTCTGATGCTCTGCCGGGAGGGACACAATAAGGGAATCGGTTTTGATCAAAGTTATGTCGATTTGCCACAGAAGCTTCTAAATGATGTGGATATTACCTTTATAAAAGACTACTATTTCCACGAATATAAATCTTATCGCTCGGATTTGATATGCTGCCGCCATGTGCTCGAGCATCTCGATGACCCGCTCAGCAGCGTTAAGGAAATCAGGGATTTCGCCTGTTACAATGATGGTGTTAAGCTCTATTATGAGGTGCCAAATTCACTTCATACTTTCAAAGAACTGGCCGTGCTTGATATAATATACGAGCATCCGAATTATTTTACCCCGGTGTCATTGAAAAGTGTATTTGAATTAGCCGGCTTTGAGGTTTTGGAACAGGAGCAGGTTTATGGCAATCAGTTCATTAACCTGATCGCCGCCCCCTCTTCGCAGGATACGCCGCATTCGGGGAAGAGAGACTGCGAGGTGAGGGAGCTTCGTAAAGATGTGGGGCGTTTCGAAGAGCGCTTCAAGCGGTTTTATGAAGACCGAAAGAAATTAATCGAGGATGCTTCCAGTCAGAACTGCAGGGCTGTTATCTGGGGCACCGGTTCGAAGGGCGTCACTTTTCTGAATCTATTCAAAGACCAGAACTTATTTGAATATGCGGTCGATATCAATCCCAGAAAAGAATCCAAATTCGTAAGCGGTTCCGGTCAAAAAATCGTTTCCCCGAAATTCCTTCGAGATTACGATCCCGATTTGACATTCATAATGAATCCGATATACGAAACCGAGATTGCGCAGACTATTCAGGAGATGGGTATCGCCCCTGAGTTGATAGTTGTATAGCGGCATTAGACCGATATTATAGTTGCCGCATTTTTGACACGAAGACATCGCTGTCGGCAGGGTCCATGTTTCGTCCCCCAATTTAGTAAGCATTTACATTGACTTTTGCCCCGCCATCCATATATTTAAATTGTATACATTAATTGGACCTTATCAGAAGCAATGGACTCATCAATTTATACTTGCGCTTGCACATGTGGGAATAAAGTAGCTTCATAAAATAGCAAAGTTTTATATTTGCCTCCATAATTGCATTTATTATCTAATGATAACAGCAATCTGGCAAATCGTATTATTCTGCGCTTTGAAGGGAAATGGTATGAAACAAAAGTCTAATTCTCCGGGCCGCGGCAGGGGAAAAGCGGTGGTCTGCGTACTGCTCTTTGCTTTTCTCGTGACGGTTTCTCAGGCAGTGGGGGCGGAAAATCAAATTTCAGTCAACTATCAATTCGAGCGGCCCTATGTAGTTGGGGTGAACATCGGAAGTGATTTTTATGATCGCGTAATCATGAAAAATACCGATTTATGCGGTAATCCCGGTGAGCCTCGTCTGCCTTCCAGGGGTGCGAATATTCTCCTTCCGCCACAATCGGAAGTGACCTCAATTGACATTGTCTACGGCAATAGAGTGAAAATCGGCGAGGATTACAACATCGAGCCGGCCGCAGTGCCATATAAGCTAAGCGCACCGCATGAGGCTCGTCCACCGGTACCAAATCAGGAAATATATAACTCCGAAAAATCTTTTCCCTCCGAATTATTCGAGAAAGTAACTGTTCAGAATTTCCGGGGATACTCGATTCTTGTCCTGAAATTGAATCCCGTCGAATACATCCCTTCAACCGGCGAGCTTTATTACTATCCCGATTTGGAGGTTAAGGTGAAAACCGCGGACAGCCAAAAATCGCATGCATTGTACCGCGGTTTAATCGAAGACCGAGATGAAGTTCTGAAAAGAGTGGATAATCCCTCTGGGGCGTATTCCTACAACTCGCTTCCAGCCGCAGATAAAAATCCGACTGAAATGTATGATCTTTTGATTTTGACTACTCATGACCTGCGTCCGTCTTTCGAACCGCTCAGACAATTCCATGATAGCTGCGGAATCAGCACGGTGATTAAGACCGACAAGCACTGCGATATTTATAATCCGGAAGGGCTTCGCAATTATATTCGGAGCGCTTATAATAGCATGGGTATAGAATATGTTTTGATCGGGGCGGACGATGATATTATTCCGGCGGTCGATTTATACGTGAAGTCCTGGTCAGGCTGGGACGCCGAGATTGAATACGAGATGCCCGCCGATGTTTACTTCGCATGTCTTGACGGCACATATAATTACGATGATGACTCGCAGTGGGGCGAGCCGGATGACGGTGAAGGAGGCGGAGATGTCGACCTTATGGCCGAGGTCTATGTCGGCCGTGCCTCGGTCGGAAATTCCTCTGAAGCCGCCAATTTCGTGAATAAGACAATCGCCTATATCTCTCAGCCGGTTTCCACGCCGTATCTGCAGAATGTCTGCCTGGTGGGTGAGAATCTCGGTTTCGGGGGAGAATCCGAATGGGGCGGCAACTGCATGGATGAGCTCAAAGACTCTCTTGATAATGACGGCTATTTCACGATCGGAATACCGACAATAGAGTACGACATTGACGAATTATACGACCGCGACTGGGCCGGCGGCAGCTGGCCCAAGATCGAGATGAAAAATCGAATCAGCGCAGGCAAACATTTTATAAACCATCTCGGACATGGCAGCGAGGGCTACGGCCTGAAGTTGTATAACTCCGATGTATCTTCGCTGACCAACGACGATTATTGTTTCATTTATTCCCAGACCTGCCTGGCAGGGCATTTCGACAACTACGACTGCTTTGCCGAGTATATGACTATCAAATATATGAATGCGGCCTTTGCTATCGTGATGAACGCCCGTTATGGATGGGGTGAATATAACAGCACGGACGGTCCCTCGCACAGGTTCCATCGTGAATTCTGCGATGCGATCTACGGCGAAAATCTGCGCACATTCAGCAAGGCCAACCAGGACTCCAAGGAGGACAACCTTTACCGTATCAATCAGTCCTGCATGCGCTGGTGTTATTATGAGCTGAACCTCTTTGGCGACCCCACTATCCAGATGAAGGAGAACTGTGTCGATTCCGACGGCGACGGTTTCAGCAATCCCGGCTATGCTAACGATATCTGTCCGCTTGAAGACAACTGCCCATACGCTTACAATCCCGATCAGATTGACTCTGACGGCGATGGTATCGGCGACAGCTGCGATATGTGTGAGGATTTCGATGATAATATAGATTCTGATCTTGACGGTATGCCCGACCTTTGCGATGCATGTCCCGGTTATGATGATTTTCTGGATGAGGATGAGGACGGGACTCCTGATGGCTGCGATAACTGCCCGGATGTTGCCAACGGCACTCAGGATGATTCCGACGGTGACGGTGTGGGCGATTTATGCGATGTCTGTCCGGGATATCATGACGGCGTCGATGATGACAACGACGGCGTGCCCGATGGCTGCGATATCTGCGAAGGGTATGACGACGCTGTCGATGCCGATGAGGACGGTGTGCCCGACGGATGTGACCAATGCCAGGGATATGATGATTTTGCCGATGCCGACGGCGATGCTGTCGCAGACGGCTGCGATAATTGTATCTCTGTAGAAAATCCGGGACAATCCGATGCTGACGATGACGGTCTTGGTGACCTCTGCGATAACTGCATCAATGAGCCCAATGCCGATCAGGCCGATTCTGATCAGGACGGTGTGGGCAATGTCTGCGATAACTGCCCCGATATCGCCAATAACGATCAGGCTGATTCCGATGGGGACGGTTCCGGTGATCTTTGCGACAACTGTCCCGATAAGTGGAATCCGGCTCAGGAAGATACGAACCAGGACGGCATCGGAGATGTCTGCGAATGGATGTGCGGCGACTGTAATGCCGACGGCAGTGTGAATGTATCCGATGCGGTGGGAATCATTAACTTCGTCTTTATCGAGGGACCTGCGCCCGATCCGATGGAATCTGGCGAAGTCAACTGCGACGGCAATGTTAATGTTTCCGACGCTGTTTATCTTATAAATTATGTCTTTATCAGTGGCCCCGAACCGTGTAGCTGTAAATAAAGCTGATTAACGGCACATGCCAAACCCCCGCCGGCCCCGCGCGGGGGTTTTCTTTTGCGCATCATATGAATTAAAACCGACTTCATTCAGGCAGATTCAAAAAGCAGATCTTGGGCGGCGGCCCTGATGCTTCAACATAGTTTAAAATCCATACTGCATCACTAACATTTACCGCCCCATCGCAATTTGTATCTCCCAGGTGTAAATATGGAATAGGAGGAGGTCCTCCAATGAAAACATAATTTATGATGACTACAGCATCGGATATATTGACAATATAGTCATTATTAACCTCTCCCCGGGATATCGCAAAAACGGCATTGGCAGCATTCACTCTTCCCCATCCATGCATCGGATCCCAGCCTTCATCTCCCAGGTCAGTGGCGGTATTTCCGAGAATGTCATATATTGGCTGTGCATTTTGTGTGCCGATTAGGATATCGGGGCGAATATAAAGCAATTTTGCTGCAATTGCAGCTACTATGGGAGCGGAGTAGGATGTCCCGCTGATATAGCAAGCATAATCCAGATCGCCGCCGCAATCATCTCCGTAATCAGGATTAATGCCACCGACACCAG
Source organism: Candidatus Zixiibacteriota bacterium (assembly GCA_014730285.1). Classification (GTDB taxonomy): domain Bacteria; phylum Zixibacteria; class MSB-5A5; order JAABVY01; family JAABVY01; genus JAABVY01. The sequence continues at coordinate 762 of WJIM01000254.1, read as the reverse complement.
AAAGATCAAAAGTCCAGATGTCAACACCGGGAGCCATCAAATCAAGGGAATCCCCCCTAACTGACTAGTAAGAGAAATCTCATTAGCAAGAAAAAAGGAGTCGACTGTCTAGGAAGCAATGCCATTATTAAAATAGCAGATCATTTTGTTCGTCAGATATATGTTCGATCCATAGTTCCCGATAATTACCGGATTTATCATCATGACTGATGTATCTGAATATAATGAATCTACTGCATTGTCCACCATGTTATCAGTAATTAGGAATAAATAGAAATTGTTTGGCAGTTCCAAAATGGCAGAATCTGTTTCAAGGAAGTCGTAATTGGCGGCAAAATCGATTGGTGAAATAATATGTTGAGGATTAAATCTGATTGCCAATTTTGATTCATTTATTTCTACAATATTCTCGCTTCCATCAGCATTAAAATAATTATTAGAAGAGAGTACTGTACTAATCGGTATGAAAACCGCCAGAAAAATAACTCCTAAATTTATGAATTTCATATTTCCTCCCTATTAATTTTTGGGTCCTATACAAAGAGATTGGATAAAATGCCCCATATCGGGCCAAATGTTTTTGGTGATCCTTTTTTCCCTGGTGTCTATTGCCGAAACAGTGCCGCTGCCTTGAGAGAGCCGTCCTGATCCGACATACGCCTTTTCCCCTGTTGGTGTAAATACAATCTCTCTTGCATACAAGGGAACAGAGGGATATTCATCAACCTGTCCGTGAAGAGAGATACCATCTATGTAATTGCC
>WJIM01000253.1 GCA_014730285.1 Candidatus Zixiibacteriota bacterium | reverse complement strand
CGACAAAGTTACCAAATTCACATTCAAGATATATACGATACATTATAAACTATTATTAGTCAAGAAATTTACCAATAATTTAGTATATGCTTGAGACAAATTTCACATGCTTTCTCAGCATTTTGGGGATATCGGAAATAGACCTGGAAAAACATGGCAATTTTTATCCTGAAAAGCTTGAATTGCAATGATTTTTGCCATTTAAATAAGAAATTTACATGTGCCGCAGGGAATCCCTTCCCTGCGATGATTGGTCAAATCTCTCAAGGAGTGACACTCTAACCATTTCGCAAGTTTCTAAACCGCAGGCTGTGAACTGACAATATTCTTGCTGCAAAAAACAAGATTTTTTAATAAATCTTTTACATCAGGCTAATATATTCCTTACAGTAGGCCCTGATAATTCCTGCGTACTTTGATCTAGTAACTCTGTTGCAAGGGCGGAACTTACGGATAGCGCGTTCGCCACATATAAGCCGTGGGTTGATTTAGTTTTGATTATTTATAATCTACTTCAGAGATTTCCTACCTGCCGTCAACTTACCCACCGAAATCGTGTTAAGTTCTCAATAAAACCTGTTCCGCCCTCTTTTTTAATCGTCCACGCCGTTTAAAAACACCTTGGATTTGCCGGCCTGTGCCCTATAATCGAGCTCCCCTGGGCATGGGCCGTTCTATTCGAACAGTGCTTCATCATTAAAGGGATACCATGTAAGAGGCTTGCAACATAAAAATGCCGAAGGCGGGATTCGAACCCGCACGCCCTTGCGGGCACTGCGCCCTGAACGCAGCGCGTCTGCCAGTTCCACCACTTCGGCATCAAAACATCATATGTCTTACGGCCAACCAATATATGAGATTGGAATTTTTTGGCAAGAATTTTTTACTGCTGGGGCGAGGTCGAAACCTCAAAGCGCACCACCCGGTCATTATCGGTATCGGCCACATAAATATACTGCTGATACGCATCAATTCCGCGCGGATTGTCCAGCCTGTCCTCCGGAGGACCATCCTGGCCGAATTTTAAAAGCAACTGTCCATTACGGGAGAATTTCCAGACCTCCGAGGCCGATGCCATGGTCACAAATATATTGCCCAGCTCATCAACCGCTATATCCTTGTGACCGCTGACAGTGGTAAGATAGATATCCGCCGAATCCGAAAACGGTATCACCGGCCGGCCGCTGGAGGCCTCAATCAACTGCACCGAAAAACTGGACCGTCCAGAGGTATACCCGATATAATACTGCCCGCCGATATTGAAGCTGTTTACCGCCACCGGCGCCGCCACTCGTCCGGCAGCATTGCCCGAGGGCACCTGCACCGCCACGAATTCATCATCAGAATCAAAACGGTAAATCTCATTCTCGTAGAAATTTGAGAAGCTGTATGTCTTATCAGGAAAGGGCGAAGCGGCAATTCCGAATAGAACCGCATAGGCAGTATCGTTGATTGGTGGAGGACGGGGAACATCAGGTGCAGTATATACAACCTGAAAATCACCCCCCTCACGGAAACTCCGTCTCAGCACTACACTGGAATCATTGACTGCAAGAAGATCCAGAGCACGGTCCTGAGTAACCTGAGTGGGATTGGAAATCTGGTAGGATTCCACGAATTCACCCGCAAGCGTCAGCTTCACAACCCGGTCGTTATTCTTATCGGCTACATATAAGAAGCGGTCATAGCCGATTTTGACATCGGAGGGGCGGTCGAAGGCGATACCGTCAGCCTCGGTCCAGGCCGGAGTAATCATGACATAGGTCGAATCCGGAAGAACTGACCCCGGCTCCGGCAAATTGGTAGGCTGACTGGCCTTATCGCTGCAATATAAAAGCAGAATAGCTATAAACAGCATAAGAATGATGACAAATGCGGTTCTCATCAGAAGCTAACCCCCAGTCCCAGTTTGAGCTTGCGCGGCGCAAGAAACTGCGAGGGATTATCCCAGATCGGCAGGCTGTATCCCTCAGAGGGCACCTCGAAGAAATTGCCGCCCTCGGGGATAATATCTCCCTCCTTATATTCCTCACCAGTCAGCGGGTTTATGATTGCCACATTTTTATGATCCAGAAGATTCTCCGCTTCAAAGAAGAGCGACAGACGATACCCGCCCATATCAAAATATTTTCTAAACGATAGATCCAGCCAGCTCCGGTACGGTCCCATTTCGGAATTGGTCTCGCCCGAGGGCTGGAATTGGGTGACGCCGAAGGAATCTGTGACCTCGGCATACGGGGTATACCTCTTCCCCGCCCGTGCAGAATACTTGAGATACAAATTCCAGTCCGATGGCAGTTTTACACCGAGAAATTCCGGATTCTTATCCTTCGGCACATTGATATTGGCGCCCACCGAGAACTGCCAGGGAACATCCCAGTCAAACGGTACTTCGGTGAAAAGCTCTCCTTCGGCACGCGCCTCGAGACCGCGCAGGATATCCGCCGGAAGCGAGCGCTCACCCTCGGCACGAGAGACCGCAATATCGGTGAATCCGCTGATGTATTGACCGAAGCTATGGTCATAACTCACTTCAACGCCCTGGGATTTCGCAAAGTCGAGATTAAAATAGACCAGGTATGATTCCTCGGGAAAACGCGGATCGGGCTGTATCTGGGTGGCGGCGATGTAATCGCTAATGTCCTTGAAATACGCAGATACCGATAGCGCTCGTCCCGGTGAGGGCAGATATTTCAAACCGGCCTCGATAGTGGTAACTTTCTCATACCCCAATGCCGGATTGCCGAAAAGCTGATAAGCGCCTTGGGCCGGCGTAAATAGCCGGGCATAGACATACTGAGCGGGCGGCTTTTTTGCCAGACGGTTGTAGTTTACGTACAAGGTCAGATTATTCGATAGCAGATAGGAGATGCCAACACGGGGCGAAAAATTAGAACGGGCGCGGCGCCCGAATATCGTGAAGGTCTCATCATCAAACATATTTTCGATCTCCTCGCCGATTACAGGCGACTCGCCAGCCAAAGCGGCATCCTCAGCGTATTTGCCCGGAATCCAGAGATCGTAGCGCACGCCCAGGTCGAAGACTGCGCCGGAAAAATTGAACCGGTTTTGAAAATAGGCCGAGAAGTTGGAGGGATGTACCTTGTAGATATCATAATTCAATCCCAGACCTTCCTCGCCCAGATAAGGCTTGAAAATATCGGTCATCTGCAATGTCTCATAATCATAGGAGATACCGCCGGACATGCTCTGATTCATAGCAAGCTGCTTGCGTCCCCTGAGCGCTATCGAATATGTTTCCAGATAATGGTCGTACCAGAGATCGCCGTCCCCGCTGTCCCAGAAGCCGTCTCCCTCTTCTATCGTGTAATATGACGAGTCTTCGGAAATTTCTATTATCTCCGGAAGAGTATCGACCGGAGCAACATATTCATCCCAGCTCTTGCCGTTGACATCGGAATGGAGGTTGGTGAAAACTCTGGAAAGTACCAGTTCAAGCCCTGACCTTGCCTGAGGAGTTGTCTCCAGTTTTATAATCTGCTGATTTGTGAACTGGGTGAATGTATTATAATTGTCCAGATTTCTTTGATATTCAAACGGGTATCCGTAGGAATAGGTCGCCAGACGGATTCGTGTATCCAGAATCGCCCGATCCTGATTGATATTGACCGAACCGTTGTAGGATACAGTCAGCTTGAATTTTTCCCTCAGCCAGCCGTGCCATTTAAGAAATAATGTCCAGTAATTATCACCCCTGGGGGCAAAAGTGTTGCCGTGGAAGGAGGAATACTGCGAATTGCTATATGGCAGGTAGCTGTCGGAGATAGACATCCCGGCGGACATGAAGAAATAACTGCGATCACCCAAACCGAACGTCTCCAGAAGATTCGAAAATATCGGATCTGGCCCCGACAATTCCAGATTAAGGTTGTCGGTATCATAGTCAAAACCGGAACCAAATCCAAAATTATCGGTGCGGTATTCGATATTGCCCATGAAAATATCAGTGCCTTCACGCGTCAGAATCTCCACTACCCCGCTTGTAGCGCCGCCGTACTGGGCCGAAAGCCCGCCGGAAATTACCCGCACCTCCTCCACAATATCCGGATTCAGATTGAGCGAATAGCCCTGACGAACCATAGGATCGGAAATCGATACGCCATCTACCAGAAAT
>WJIM01000252.1 GCA_014730285.1 Candidatus Zixiibacteriota bacterium | reverse complement strand
GTCTCGACGGTGAACATATCGACCGCTCCAATGAAGAGTTTATTCGACTTTTCAACCAGCTGCATGCCTCTGTCAGTTTTGGAGACGGCGATTCTGAAATCGAGGCGCACCTAAATGACTTCTTCAACTACTGCCAGACGATTTTTGCAGATGAAGAGGAGTTGATGGAGCGGATTATGTACTCCCATTATGAGGTTCATCGGGCCGATCATGAAAGCCTTCTGGGCAAATCACATGAAATCCATTTCAAGTTGAAATCCGACAGCACGTGGGAAAACGCCGAGGGATTGAGATTTTTATCTGAGTGGATAATCGAGCATATCGAGGGCGAGGCGGCACGATATGTGAATTATGTAAATCAGAATAATGTTTCCCCTGAAAATATGTTCGTGACCTGGGACAGAAACTACAGCATAGATATCGATGAGTTCGACAGTCAGCACAAAAAGCTTTTGAAGAGCATAAATCATATCTATGATCTGGATAGAAGCGATTACCGTGCACGCGAAATGGAAACCTGCATCAATCAGTTTATTAATGACCTGAAATTTCATACTTTTGCCGAGGAAGATTTGATGCGTAAGATCAAATATCCAAAGGCGGAATGGCATAAAAAGGAACATGAGAAGATTATCATAACTCTCCTGGAAATCCAAAAGAATCATGTCCTCGGCAAGGCGGCCGATCCTGTCAAGCTGGCACATCTGTTAAAGAACTGGTTGATCGATCATATTCACAGCGCCGATAAGGATTACAGCAAATTCTTCCACAAAGACGCTATCAATCTGGCCAAGCTGTTTGTCTCCTGGGATCAGAGCCTTAGCGTGGGACAGGCTGACCTCGATAAGCAGCATAAAAATATCCTGCATATATTAAACCAGCTTCATGCAGCGATGAATATCGAATCGGAGCGCAAAAACCTTAGCAGGCATCTCGAGAATCTGGGCTCGGAAATTGGACGGCATTTTCATGCCGAGGAAGAACTGATGACCGAGATCGACTACCCGCATCTGGAGGACCATCAGAAGGCACATCGCAAACTGATTAAGCAGGTGCGATCTTTACAGATATGGACAAAACAGGAACGCGCCATGACTGCCCGCAAGGATTTACGCCTGATCAAAAGCTGGCTAATCGATCACATCAAATTCATCGACATGAAATACGCCCGCTTCATCGCCAAACGCCGGCCGGAAAGAGTGAATACTCAGTTCAACCACATCACATAAAATTCCACGCTACCACGCTATTTCCTGAAATAATCTGCGATATTTTCATCAGCTTAATCCATTACAAACGCCAGAATTTCAACAACGGAAAATACTATTATTCTATAATTTTATTTGCCAATGCGGATAATTATAGTTATAATTTAACATATTACAGTTTAATAGATTATTCATTGGGCAAGATCAATAATATCAGAAATATTCACCTTCTGACATTCAAATCTTAGCCAATAGCCTGGAGAAACTGCTATGGATGATTGCCAACTCTTAAGGGTAGATAATTCCGCTACACTGTTTGAAATTAAGGCCGCGCATTATGAACTGTTATGATGTTTTGGATGTAAATGCTGAAGCCAGGCCGAAGGAGATCAAAGCTGCCTATCGAAAGCTAAAAAAGGAGCTTCAACCGCAGATTAATGTCGGTTCACTTCAGGACATACAGAAATTCGGTGAGGTCTACTTGGCGTATGATGTACTAAAAAATCCAATTGAGAGAGCGGATCACGACTTCTGGATCAGACTTGAGGATCGAGCCAGGCGCAATGAAGAGCGGGAAGCCGCAGGCCAGAATGAGCATCCCGATAAAGGCCAGTTCGGTGATATTATGTGTGAACGATGCGGTAAAAAGAATTCATCGCTTCGATATACAATATTGTTGCGTCACTTTGCTGTGGGTTATACTATAATACATAAGCCGGCAGCAAAGTTGCTCTGTTCAAAATGCAGGATAATACTTAGCAACAAAATGGGCTTTGTAACTATGCTGCTGGGATGGATGGAACTTCCCTCAGGGCCTTTTATAACAGCCGCTGCGGTAATGAGTAACATAAAAGGCGGTAGGCAGCCCAAGCCCCATAATAACTGCCTCCTCTCAATACTAGCCCATGAATATCGCCTCGAAAATAATTTATCCGAGGCATATAAATGCATAAAGGCAAAAACCGAGAGAACCCAGAAGGATGAGGAATTCCTGAGAGAAGTTGAGGAAGATTCCGAGGAAAACCCGGGCATATCATTTTTTTCCCGATATCACAGATTGTCCAATTCTCTTTTGAACTTTCCATTATGGCTGATTGTCATCATTCTCACTTTGACAATTGCGGCAATTGCTCGTGATAGTGCTGACGATTATCAGTCTAAAAGGCTTACTGAGCTTCATGATTTGGCCGGTGATTCGACTCTCACACTGGCCTTCCATGATAACGACTATCCCGTAGTTGATACTGCAACGGTTGCATACCTTGGGAAATGGGGTACGAACGGGCTTTGGTACAAACTGGTGTCCAGCAGAGAATTCATATCTGTTCTTCCTGAAGAACGCGCCAATGTTCGCCAGCTTCTTAATCAGGCCTACTTTGTTGATAGCAATATGGACGCATCTCTTGATTTCACTTACTCAGTTAAATCAAAAAGAACAACACCGATTCAAAATCTCAAAATCAATAAAAATTACATTCTTTTGACCGAGAGATTTGAGAACAGGTTCATTGACGGTGATACGAGCAGTTATTTCTGGCAAGAATAGTCATATCTTAAACACAACCAAAGGAGAGCTTTAGAATGAAAAATCCAAACACAATCATCATAATCTCAATCTTTTCCCTCCTGGGCCTGCTTCCCATATCTTCGGATCTAACGGCTTCTGATTTTAGAAATGCTGATTGGTACATGACTCCGCAAGAGGTCATGGCTGTTGAGGATGTAAATATTCTGACGGATGCTACGAATGGGAACCAATACTGGCTGTTTTGTGATACGGTTTATTTGTTTTATCATTCATCTGAACTAACGTATGAATTCTATGATAATGGACTTGTTCGAGCGGATTATGAAATCATCACTGACAATTATAAGGCCCTTCAATTTCTTGAAGCCTATGATGAGTTCAAGGCCGCTTTGACAAAGAAATATGGTCAACCAATAGAAGATAAGTCTGATCAGGTTAGTTTCTGGCTGGGCGACAGCACTGAAATCTGGTGGGATGACGACAGTACGGCGTTTGAAATCGGCCAGCTTTCAAAGAAGGCCAAATGGCAAACCCGGAGAACAATAATTGAACTGGACCTTAATTCAGGAGTCTTCTCTGACTCTCCGTGGATAGCCATTACCTATAAGAGCATCGAACACGAAAATCTGGAAACAGAAAGACGAGAAAAGCGCGAGTTGGATAAGCTATGATTATCAACTGTGTAGAATTAGCTGCCATTCTCACAAAGTATTCATACCATTGAAGATTTTCAAATCCTTCGTGTTTTCCGCTGTGATAATAACACCGTCAATTACCATTTTAACTTCCCTCTTTCTCTGATTCTTGAAGCTCAGCATGATAATGATTAGCATTATTCCCGTAATCAGAAGTGGTAGGTCAATTCCTGTAGGGAATTGACGATTCTTTTTAATATGCACGAAATGTCAAGCCCCTCCGGCCGACAAGTCGGCCTCCAGGGATTGACCTACAAGGCTGTATATCGTTGCATTGCAATACAATATGATGCTCATTTATCATATGCAATGTGGGGGTGCGGCAATCGGTCACCTGCTTTATCACTCCTCAAAATCTGCTATAGCGGTCCATTTGGCATGAACCCACCCGTTGGATGGCGTCAAGGCAATATATAGCCAGGGAAATTTATGTTTCTAAATATTGACAAATCGGTTGAAAACTCATTACTTGTTTCTAATCAAAGGGAGGAATTATGAACAAAACACCAATTATTTCAATCACAATTTTAATGTTGCTTCTTTCCGGCGCTTCCTTAATCGCCCAGGATCAGTATAAGATCGTCCTGAATGATGGTACCAAAATTGTTGGGACAATAAAAAACACCGAATTTCCCATCGATGCTGAATTTGCAGACATGACTGTCCAGGCAAAACACCTGCATTCATTCAAAAATGGTCGATTTAACTTTACTGATGGCAGCATAATTATGGGCCAATTCATGCCATGCACACTCGATGTTGATGCATCCCTGGGTGCCCTTAGTTTGGATATCAGTAAAGTGGCATCAATTGCCCCTGCCTGTTATTTGAAGGAAAGTTTCGATAATGCCCAACTTGACAGGACAATCTGGAATAAGCCTCCGGTTGCCCTGGCTGTAAAAAATGGTATGCTGCAAACCACTTATTCCAACGGCAAGGTTTTTGTCGCGACCAAAAACAAGTATGGGAATGGTGTCTATACCGTATGCATTAAATCCACCGGTGATGGCCACACCATGCCGAATATCAATTTCATGCGCAATGAGAATACCATGGATTGGGGCTGGCGCGGTTATAATTTTCATTTTTCGCTTTTTGACAAAGTTATTACATTACGAAATATTGATGGCGGTGGCAATGCCAGGCTATGGGTATCTGCCAAGC
>WJIM01000251.1 GCA_014730285.1 Candidatus Zixiibacteriota bacterium | reverse complement strand
GGTAAACCGTTCCCAGTCGGTCCCGGAGAATCTGGACGAACTCAATATGCCGGAGACTACGATTCTGGGGCAGTATATAGGTATGCTCTCGGGGGAGATAAAAGAGGAGCAGGATCCCGATAAACAGGAGTTGCTGCGCGACAGCCTGAAGCTGGGCTACGCTCTCCTATCCGGTAAAGACGCTATTTGAGGTATTGCATATGCAGATCACTAAGCTCGAATTAAACAGGTTCAAAAACCTGAGATCATTCAGGGAGAGCTTCGATAAAGGAATAAACTTTATCAAAGGTCCTAACGAGGCCGGCAAATCTTCCATTGTCGAAGCCATCACCGATCTTTTCTTCACCGACCCGGGCTCCACTAAAAAGGAACTGAAGGAGAAGATCGGTTGGGATGCGGATAAATCCTTCGAACTTGTCATGGAATTTGCCATAGAGGGCCAAATCTACCGTCTCCGCAAGGATTTTGAAAGCGGCGAGACCTCGCTTCTGAGACAGAATACGGGAGATGAGGTTACCGATAAAAAGAAGATTCTGAATATCATAGAATCAGGCCTGGGTATGGCCAACCGCGATATTTTTCTGGCCACCACCACGATCCGTCAGGATGAAATCGGCCGTGTGTCAAAATCGGCCGAGGCTATCAAGGATAAATTAGAGGGTATGATAACCGCCGGGCAGGAGGAGGTTCTGGCCTCGGAAGCTATCAGCAAGATCGAGGACAGTATCCGAAACATCAATAAGCAGGGCACGAAGCATCTGGGCGTAATCCAGAAACTGGAGAAAAATCGGGATGAGCTGATTTACGAACTCGACAAGGCCAAGCGCGAGATCGACCTGATCGGTAAAAACCGCACCAAACTCAAAGAAACGCAGTCGCTTCTGGAGGGCATCAAAACCGAATACGCCGCCAAGAAGTCGCATATGGAGAAGGCCGAGAAGGCTATCCAGAACGAGGAAAAATTAAAGAATCTGGAAGAAAAATTTACGGACTTAAATAATCGCGTAACCTCGATCCAGAGCTCGGAAGCGGTCATAGCAGACCTCAAAAAAGAGCTTTCCGAACTGCCGAAAATCGATTCCGAGGACCTTTCCTATGCCGAACAGCAGTCGGCCCAGGTACGCTATCTGGAAAACAAGGCCAATCATGCCGAGGACAAAGTCGAGGAACTGGCGGAAAAATATGCTCTGGCCAAACCGAGTATGTTTCTTAGCCTTAGCGCAGCATTTATGTTTCTGATTTCGCTGGCATCATTTGGCTACTGGATGGCCATTATGGATATGAGCGATAACCGTTTTATTTTTGGCGCTCTTGGCGGTCTTGTCCTGGGAATAATATTAACGATATTCTGGTTAAGTAAAGCCAGTCACGCCCGGGCCGTCAAACTACAATACAATCTCAAAAAATCCAATCAGGAAGAGATCGAATCAGATCTGGAGGATTCCAAGGTCGGTATTGAAACCACTCTGGAGAAATATAAAGTCTCTGATATCAGCACTTTAAAATCAAAGTTCGAGCATTACCGCGATCTGGATAAAGAGGTTAATAGCGAGACGAGGCGCTTTGAAAGCTGGCTGGGCGGAAAATCGTTACGTGAGCTTCAGACAGAGCTGGAAAAAGTTACCAAAGATCTTGCAGTTGAAAACGAGGCATCTCGGGATCTGAAGCTGTATGTCATGAATGCCGATGAAAAGGAAAAGCTGGTGGTGCTGGTGGATGCGCTCGAGAAGCAGAAGGCCAATCTGGAGAGCACCGAGATTGCGCTCAAGCGGCAGCTCGAATTCGCCGAATCCGGATGCGAGCTCCAGGCCTCGCTCGAGGAGCGTCTGGAGGGAGTCGAGGAATCCATCGAGCGGGCAAAATACCATGTGAAAATATATGAAACCGCCAAAAAGTATATTGAAAAAGCCCGTAAAGATGTGCTCAAGGCCTCAATCGGTGTTCTGGAGCAGGAAACCTCGCAGGTTCTGGAACAGGTAACCTCCGGCAAGTACGACCGGGTGCGCTTCGACCGTCAGAGCCTCCGTTTTGAGGTTTATTCCCCGCAGAAAGACGACTGGCTCGATCCTGATACCGCTCTTTCTCACGGCACCCGCGATCAGCTTTATCTGGCGGCACGTATGGCACTGGTGCGGATTATATCTCAGGAAAAGAAGCCGGTATTACTTTTTGACGAGCCGTTTCTGACATTTGACTCAAAAAGACGGCAAAATGCCCTTCAGATTCTGAAGCAATACAGCGAAAATTATCAGATTTTCGTGTTCTCCTGCAACGATTATTATGGAGAAGTTTCTGAGAAAACGGTAAGCCTTGAGGAAAGCGAAGCGCCGGTACAAAGGGCGCCGGTATTGTAGCGGAGAATGCTAAAAAAATAACAAATTATATCATTAACTACAGATTTTTGATATAATACCAAAAAATCCAATATAAATTTGGAACTAATCCTATCTAATTATGATACATTAGATAGGATTTTTATTTTTCAATTTTCGCTTGACTTTTGTTTCAAGCGGGGATTAAATTGGTTGTGAAAGCTTTCACAACATGGGTGGCTATATCATTCTTCTTAGGAGGAATTTTGGGAAAACTAAAGAGAATATCCGAATCGACAATATCCCGCCTCTCGAGGTATTATCGCGCTTTGGTACAGCTCGATAAGGACAATTATGAGACCGTATCATCCAAGGACCTCGCCCGCCTGGAGCATCTCACTCCGGCCCAGGTACGCAAGGATTTATCATTTTTCGGCTCATTCGGCACGAGGGGACTGGGATATCCGGTACGGGAATTGAAGGATAAAATAGCCAGGATACTGGGCGTCGATCAGGAATGGAATGTGGCTCTGGTGGGAATTGGAAATATCGGATCAGCCCTGGTTTCGTACAAGGAATTTTCCCGTCAGGGATTCAAGATAAAGCTCTTGTTCGACAATGATCAGAGAAAAATCGGCTCAAATCACAAAGGAATCGTCATTCGCGATGTTGCCAACCTGACTCAGGAACTTAAGGATAATAATATCGAAATAGTCGTGATAGCGGTTCCGCCCCAGCAGGCTCAAACGGTTTGTGACGATATTGTCAAGGCGGATGTCAGCGCCATTTTGAATTTCGCACCGATTAATCTGAAGGTGCCCAAGGGAGTTTCTTTGCGAAATGAGAATATGGCTATGGAGCTGGAACATCTCTCCTTCTGCCTGGTCAATAATGATTACTGTGAAGAGGGTTAAAGTCAATTTTTCTGCCCAAATTTTCGCTTGACAATAATAATACAAATCTTTATGGTTTATATGGTATGGCCACTTTTACTCAAAAAAAGGCAGCGGGATGCCTGCTTATATTTTGCCTTATTCTGTTGACGGCACAGGTGTCGTTATCCGATTCGGGAAATGACTGCGAATTATTCGGAAGTCTCAAGATTAACGGAAATGACGCACAGGCCGGCAGCAGGATTGAAGCGTATATCGACGGCGAGAAGATCGTCTCCACCGAAACAATTCAGCAAGGGCAGTATTCGCTGACAATACCACGATACGATCCCGGCAATCCGGATCAGAAGGGATATTCATCCGAGTCGGATGTTATCGTGATAAAAGTGGATGACCGCGAGGCCGAGCCGACTATCAATCCTCGTCCGGGCCAGATGAAGGTCGATCTCGAGGTCAAAACCTCTCTTAATGTCAAACTTACCACCTGGGGCAAGATTAAGGCCCTCTTCAAGTAATTTGCATTTCTTAAAAAATTTGCTACTATAAAGCCGTCCAAATTGTTATCATAGCGTATTAAAAGATATATCAAAACGCTCTTGTATTAATCGGTGTGGATTTAACTTAGGAGGCAAGATGAGCATCTCCACCCATGAAAAAGATGGCGTGGTAATTCTCGAACCGGAAGGAAAGATAATGGGCGGTCCCGAGGCCACAGAACTCCGAAACCGTCTCTACGAGTTGATATCGGCAAACAACAAGAAAGTAGTTATCGACCTGGGTCATGTGGAATGGATGAACTCGACCGGACTGGGAATTCTTATATCGGGTATGACTTCTCTTCGCAACAATGAAGGCGAGCTGAAACTGTCGAGCATCTCGGAGAAAGTCGCCAATTTATTCGAAATCACCAAACTCAATAATGTTTTCGAGTCTTATGATTCGACCGATGATGCGGTTGGCTCGTTTGGATAGATGAAAGGATCAGTTTCGGGCCGAAAGCAGCCGACTGGTAGAGCATATGTCAGAAAATAAAAGTTACAGACTGGAAATTCCGAGTTCTCAGAATCACCTGGCAGAGGCCGACCGCTTTCTCGAGGGCCATCTCAAGCAACATGGCATCGACCAGGACAGCATTGCCGATCTTGCGATAAGTGCAACCGAGCTTATCAATAACGCAATTATCCACGGCAACAAATCCAATCCGGATAAAATCGTCACAATCGAGCTTGAATTTACCGACAAACACCTATCCATCTCGATAACCGATCAGGGCCCCGGATTCAAGCCGGAGGATATACCCAGTCCGATTTCCGATGAGAATATTTTAAAGGAAGCGGGAAGGGGTATTTTCATAGTCAGAAGTCTTGTGGACGATCTCCAGGTCGAGGAACCACCGGAAGGCGGAACTCGGATGATTATCATAAAAAAATTAGCTTCGTAATTGATAAGAAGGCGCTAGGCGAGTGTGGATTATCAGCTATTAGTCGGAGTAATATATTTAATTTTCTCTGCCCTTCTGTTTTTCACCGGCACCGTTATTTTCAGAGAAAATCCCTACCGCCGCCTTAACCGGGTCACCAGCCTGCTTTTGATCTTTGCAGGCCTGGCTCCCCTTTTCGCGGCATTGGGCGTTTTTCTGGGCAGAACCGCCGTTACGGCCGAGGGACAGGTACCATTTTACGAAAACCTGTTTTTCCTGTGGGAGCTGTTTTTCCCGCAACTGGTGCTGTTTTCCCTTGTTTTTCCCACCGAACATCCGATCATGTCCACCAATACAAGGGTGAAATACCTGATTTTCATCCCCCACCTGTTTCATATCCTTCTGGTGACACTATTTGCCGACACCGGCAAGATCGTGGAATTCCTGCAGGTTGATTCGGATGTTGCCTTCTTTGGATGGATAACCGACAGGTTCGCATTTTTCGTGGGATTCATAGCGGCGCTTCTGGACTTTTTGGTACGCCTGCATCTGCAAACCTTTGCGGCCATAAATATCATATATATCATTATTGCCCTTGTGCTTTTCTACCGGGGACTGAAATATATCTCCAACAAACGCCTGAAGACACAGACCCTGATCGTGATCTGGGGCATACAGTCGGCTATGGGGCTGTATATGATATCATACCTTCTGCCGAATTTAAGCGGAATACATATCTCAGCCAATGTGCAGATCGCCATGGCGGTGGCTGCTCTCGCAATCGGTAATGGTTCTATTATCTATGCTATAATCAGATATCAATTCCTGGATGTGCGCCTGATAGTCCGGCAATCGGTGGTATATACTATCACATCTGCTATAATAGTGGGCGCATATCTTCTGATTATATCGCAGTTTACCAAGATACTTCAGGACATTTTGGGCCAGGAGACGCCGATTTTACCGGCAGCTTTTATCATCCTGGCGCTGATTTTCTTCCAGCCTATCATGAATCAGGTCGATGATTTCCTGAAGAAATTCTTCATCAAGGGTAAGGTGGATATCAGATATGTGGCCGATGAGATCTCGCGAGAGCTTTCCTCGATTCTCGACCCGGATAAACTTGAGGCCTCGATTGTACGGATATTGCGGGAGGAGATGCTGATCGAAAATGTCCGCCTATGCCTGAGGTCCGAGGATAAGCCGGAATTTATTCTCCTGCCTCAGCCCAATGATCCCGCGCCCGAGATGAAATTCTCGGCCGAGGATGAGCTGACCGAAAATCTCTTAAGACGCGACCGTCCCGCGCTCATTGATGAATTCCGGGGCACGGAGCAGAAATCGAAGACAATCGAAGGTCTTGAGAAGATGGGCTATCAGATGATAGTGCCGCTGATAAACCGTGGCGAGCTTGAGGGCTTTATCGCGCTTTCGAATAAGATTTCGGGATATAATTACAATTATGAGGATATCACCACGCTGAATATTCTTTCCAATCAGCTTGTGGTAGCGATGTCTAACGCCCGTCTTTATCAGGAATCGCTGGAAAAAGAAAGGCTGGAGGAGGAGCTTTCTCTGGCGCGCCAGATTCAACGTGATCTTCTGCCCAAGACTCTGCCGGTAGGGGATGATTTCGAGCTGGCGGCTTATTCGGAGCCGTCCCGCTATGTGGGAGGCGATTTTTATGACTTCCTTCAAACCAAACAGAATAACACCGGCATTATCATCGCCGATGTTTCCGGCAAGGGAATGCCGGCGGCGTTGATGGTTTCGCAGATACAGGCCATGCTTCGGAGCGAGGTGCGCAATACCGATTCGATCATACGCATTTTGCAGAATGTGAACTTTCTTATGTCCACCACCACCTCGGCCGAGAAATTCGTTACGCTGTTTTACGCCGAATACGATCCGGCCAAACACATGATGCAGTATTCCAATGCCGGACACAATTATCCCATAGTTATAAGCCAAAACGGCGAACATCGCTTCCTGACCGAGGGCGGCCTTCTGATGGGCGCTTTCAAGGAGGCTACATATAAGCAGGATTCTTTGAAACTGAACCCGGGTGACCTTGTATTTTTCTATACAGACGGTATAAACGAGGCTTTCAATTACGCTGGTGAGCAATTCGGCGAGGAACGCCTTCTTGAGCTTATAAAGGATAACCGTTCATTATCGGCAAAACAGATTGCCGACCGGGTAGTCAAAGAGGTGATGGATTTTTCCTCCTCCGATATGCCCCAGGATGATATGACCGTGGTGGCGTTCAAACTGAAGGAGCAGGCTTAGCCAAACATTGTTCAAACTTGCCATATTGGCCGGTTGAGCTTAATTTATGCTAATAGATGAAAGGTTGATGGATGGCTGTATATAAATTTTGTCCCATGTGCTCTGCTGAAATGAAAGAATTTCTGGATGAAGATCTTAAGCGCCGCCGCTGCCCCAAATGCGGATTCGTGCATTATAATAATCCCGCTCCGGCCGCCGGATGTGTGGTCTTCAAGGAGGGCAAGCTTCTCTGGGTGCAGCGAGCGCATGAACCTAAAGTCGGCTACTGGACAATTCCTGCCGGGTTTTGTGAATGGGAAGAAAATCCGGCCGAGACCGCAGTGCGCGAGCTCAAGGAAGAGACCAATCTGGATGTCGAGATTAATAGTGTTTTCGAAATATATAACGGCAGTGACGATCCCCGTACCAACGCTATTATGATATTGTATTTTGCGGAT
>WJIM01000031.1 GCA_014730285.1 Candidatus Zixiibacteriota bacterium | reverse complement strand
GAAAAGCGTGGATACGGGCGCTTTGCTTTCCTTTGAGAAGATACAGTCCACGCCCATGCATAGTCCCACAATGATATTAATATCAGTGTCGATTTTATTAAGCATCTTGGCCTGTCCAACCGGATTGCAGGTGATGTTCGAAAAGTCCGCCTTATCATCGGATATAATCGAACCGGAATGCGGATCGAATGTCCGTTTGCCGCCGATTTTGCAGCAGACCGGGTAAACCTCGAAAAAGCGTCTGAGAAGATTGGTGAGTATTTCGGTCTGTTCGAACATGTCGATACAGAAGGCGATCCCGATCTTACGGTATTTCATCCCCAGGCAGAAATAAATCAATTCGGTCACACGGCAGAGTGTCCGTTCCTTCTCGGCCATAACATCAAGCGACGATTCTAGTATACTGCGTGTAAAAGGATCGTGCGCACCCGTATCCCTGCGAAGTCCCGGCCGGCAAATCTCTCCACGCAGACATACTTTGTCGCTGCATGATATGCAGTCTATCGATTCAAGATCAGGGAGAGGCTGACCGCTTTCATCATTGTGTGCCTTATTATGAAAATTATCCGAATCATTTTTTGATTTGTTTTTCGCTTTGGATTCAATCTCTTTTCTGCCCGAGAAACCGTATCCCGAATGCATATCACCGCTTTCCAGGGCGTCTTCGGCCTGGTCTCCGGAACAGCAGACATTGTCGATTATCATTATTCCGTGGCTCTCTACAAGATCACGGGTCTCGCGGTTTATACCACCGCAGACTAGTATATCGGTATCATGGCTATCCAGAATTCTTATAAGCTCGATCCAGGTACAGTCTTTCAGATTGACTTTCTTGCGAGAGACAATCTTATTGCCCTTCAAAACGACGAATAGAACGAATTCCGCAATCGTACAGCGCGGCGCCACTCTTTTGGCGAATATAGGTATTGCATAACACATATTATAATCCTTCCGCAGTTTATATTGGCAATTAGTATGCCGAATGAATTCGGATAATAGTGTTGCAATTCCCTGATGCGACAGTTGCAGGGCCTTATTATGGCGTTTTTTGCTCTAAAGAGCTAAAAGACAGTACTTCTAATCGGGTCCAAAAATCTTCAAATAATTACAAAATAAGCTGTTACGAGGACATCGAAAGCCATTATCTGCGGTTTAAAAACCGTTGCATCACCTGTCGCAATGCGACGTATCGTTGCAACAGATGCGACGGTTTGTCGCATTAAATTCGCGAAATGTTGCTCTCCCGAAATTACCTTCTCATGAAATTTATAATCAAATACATATGTTGATTGACAGCCCAAGACTTTCATGTCCTGCTTGTATTTATGACCAAGATTGCAAAGTAAAAGGAGTCTCTGATTCAATCTGTCATTGCTTCAATCTCCCTCACTTTGAACTCTCCGGCATGCTCTTTGCAACATTGCTTTTTTGAAAATTGATATGTATTGGAGATAAAAACATATGAGCACAATACCAGAAGAATCAAAAATTCAGACAGTCAAGGAAAAGAAAAGCTATCCATATTATATCGAGAATCCGGTCGAGGAGAATCGGGTGGAAAGGTTTCTGGAAGCGTTTGCGGCTATACTTAAGTATACCGATTACAAACCGCTTCTGGATTCCTACTGTAATTCCAGCGCTAAATGCAACCGTTGTGCTGTAACCTGCCCTGTCTTCCAGGTGACTCACGACCCGCGCGACATTCCCTGCTACAGGACAAATCTGCTTCTGGATACATATAAGCGGTATTTCACGATTGGCGGATGGTTCAAGTCGCGCTTCACCAGCACATTCGAACTGACCGACGATATTATCGATGAGATGCTGGACGGTTTTTACCGTTGCACAGCCTGCCGACGCTGCACACGTGAGTGCCCGATGGGAGTTGACCATGGTATGATCACTCGTCTGGGGCGCTATATACTCAGCCTGATGGGAATTGTGCCCAAGGCCCTGCAGGTCAGCACTCGCGAACAACTCGAGGGCGAGACCCATAACACCTCGCAAATTCCCAAGGCTGCGCTTCTGAATACGCTCGAGTTTTTATCGGAAGAGCTGAAGGATATGCTGGGGATCGAAGTGGAATTTCCGGTAGATAAAATGAAACGCGATTATGTTTTCTTCTGTGCGGTCAGCGATTATCTTCTGGAACCTGAGACCTTGATGGGCAATGCTGCGGTGTTATATGCCTCAGGTGACTGGGATAGATGGACAATCGGAACCTGCAACTATGACGGCATTAACTATGGCCTGTTTTACAGCGACTGGCATCTGGAGAGCATAATCAAGCAGCTGATCGCAGAGGTCGATCGTCTTAAGGGCAAAAATATTTTGATTGGCGAGTGCGGGCATGCCTCGCGATCCGCGCATGACTTCGTGCCGGTTTTCAGCAATGGCAAGCCGTACCCGGTCTATAATTTCATGGAGTACACATTAAAGTGTATTAAAGAAGGCAGAATTAAACTCAACAATGATATCGTAACCGAAAAAGTAACTTATCATGATCCCTGCAATATCGCCCGTTCCGGATGGATTATCGATCAACCCCGTGAGATTCTGAAATCATTCGTCCCGAATTTCGTCGAGATGACTCCACATGGCAAGGACAATTACTGTTGCGGCGGTGGAGGCGGTCTTGTCTCGGTAGATGAGATTCATGACTTCCGCATGAATATCGCCGGTAAGGTAAAGGCGGAGCAGATACGCAGGACCGGGGCGGAGATTGTGATCTCGCCTTGCGCCAACTGCAAGAAACAGCTTAAGGAACTGGTGGAGCATTACGAGCTGCCCTGCCAGGTGATGGGTATTCATGACCTGATCTTAAAGGCAATCGAGATACCGGGCGCCAAGAGCGCTGCGGAGCGCAACGAAGAAGCCGAGATGTTTGCAATGTAGTTCAGGTTTGAAAACAACACTGATGAGGTTAGGAGTATAGAATTTAACATGGAAGCATGGATTGATTTTGCAAAAGGCCCGTTGTTTGCGGTGACATTTTTGATAATGATTCTGGGGCTCGCACGTCTTCTGATTATCCAGGTATACAATCTGATTATCAGCAAGGGAGGGAGGCTCAAAAACGCCCCCTGGAAATCGATCCTTAAAGATGCGGTAACCTGGTTCATCCCTGTAAAACATCTGATAAAGGGCACGGTAATATTCTCTGCCTTTTCATTCATGTTTCATATCGGGGTTATATTAGTGCCGGTTTTACTGGCAGATCATATTGTCTTATGGGAGAATTTCCTGGGAGCAAATCTTCCTGCAATAGGTCAGGGCTTTGCTGATTTCCTGACTCTCTTTACGATTGGATGTATATTGGTGCTTCTGATTATGAGGGTTTTTGTCAGGCGTCAACGGGCAATGAGCAAGCCTATGGATTATTTCCTTCTGATTATGGTACTGCTTCCGTTTGCAAGCGGTTATTTCGCTTCGCATCCGGGAAGCAATCCACTCACATGGGAGTCGATGATGCTGGTCCATTTGTTGAGCGCGGAATTCCTGTTGGTGCTGATACCATTCACCAAGCTGGCGCATATAGTACTGTATTTCTTCGACAGGATTTCCGGCCTGCACTGGCAGCTCAGGCCCGGAGCGGGGGACAAGGTGGCCAGGGCGTTATTCGATGAGGAGGCGAGAGTCTGATGTATGGAATATTAGTTGATGTTACCAGGTGCACCGGCTGTGAGAAATGCGTCGATGCCTGTATCAAAGCCAACGACCTGAATTACGATAAAGCGCAGATAGACGGCGTGGCCACAAGAGACGGCCTTTCTTCCGATCGCCTTTCCACGATTATCAAGCTGGACAAGGGGCGCTTTGCAAAAAAGAGCTGTATGCATTGCGATGAGCCGAGCTGTGTGTCCGCCTGCCTGGTAGGGGGAATCACGAAATCACCGGAGGGACCGGTGGTATACGATCCGAGCAAATGTATCGGCTGCCGCTACTGCATGCTGGCCTGTCCCTTCCATATCCCGCGTTATGAATGGGACAGCACACATCCTTATATGATGAAATGCGATATGTGCTATGACCGCTTGAAAGATGGTAAACTGCCGGCCTGTGTGGAGGCCTGTCCCAACAAGGCGATTGTCTTCGGAGACAGAGAAGTGCTTTTAAAGAAAGCACATGAGCGCATTGCAGCCAATCCAAAAAAATATATAAATCATGTCTGGGGCGAAGATGAGTTCGGCGGTACCTCGGTTCTGTATATTTCGGATGTCGATCTCGATAAGCTGGACTGGCCCAATGTTTCGTCTCTGTCGATTCCCGAACTAACCGAGCCTCTGATTTCGAAAACGCCTTTCATCGGATTGAGCGTGATGGCCGGTATCCTCAGCATAAACTGGGTCATAGGACGCAGGATGAAACTGGCTGAAGCGCGAAAGAAGCAGGAGGAAAATTCAAAACCGGAAATTGAAAAGGATCAGGACGATGAGCAGTAAGCTGAGAATTATAAAAGATATACTTTGGTTTTTTGCATTTCTGGCGCTGATTGCCGGGATATTCAGGCTCTGGTACGGCCTTGGGCCTACTACGAATCTTTCCGATCAGATGCCCTGGGGTTTGTGGAAGATCATGAATATGATCGCGGGAGTCGCTATTTCCACCAGCGGTTTCACGATTGGCTTTCTGGTGTATGTTTTGAAGATGGAACGTCTTCGTCCGCTGGTCAAGCCGGCAATCCTGATAGCGTTTCTGGGCTACGGCTCGTCCTGTCTTGCGCTTCTTTTCGATATAGGACTTCCGCATCGCTTCTGGCATCCGGTAGTTATGTGGAATGAGCACTCGTTTCTGTTCGAGGTGTTCTGGTGCGTGATGATTTATTTTACGGTTACGACTATTGAGTTAAGCCCAACGATT
>WJIM01000250.1 GCA_014730285.1 Candidatus Zixiibacteriota bacterium | reverse complement strand
CCGCCTGGTAATTTTCCGCATCAACAATAAGATGAAATCCGCCCAGGCCTTTAAGAGCAAGTATCTCCCCATCCAGAACAGCTTCGCATGCCAGCTCAAGCGCTTCCGCATGTACGGCAAGCTTCCTGCCCTTCTTGTCCCACAACTCCAGATGCGGCCCGCATCGCGGGCAGGCATTGGGCTGGGCATGGAACCTGCGATTCAACGGGTTCTCGTATTCCCGGCGGCATTCCTCACACATCACGAAACTCTTCATCGTAGTCTTTGCACGATCGTACGGCAGGTCTTCGGTTATGCTGTAACGCGGTCCGCAGTTAGTGCAATTGGTAAAGGGATACATATAGCGGCGATCTCTGGGATCGAATATCTCCTTCAGGCAATCCGGGCATGTCGCGATATCCGGCAGCACCAGTGCAGTTTTATTCCCCAAGGATACGCTTTCGATAATCCTGAAGCCCGACCCGCCTTCAGGCTCGATATCGCGCCTGACGATTTTATCAATCTGCGAATGCACCGGCTTTTTAGCTTTCAGAACCCGCGGAAAAGAATCAATATCAATGGCATTGCCTTCGATCTCGATCTCAACACCATTTGCGGAGTTGTTGATCCAGCCCGAAAGTCCAAGTTCATTTGCGATTCGGTAGACCGTTGGACGAAAACCGACTCCCTGCACGGCTCCGGTAATTTTCAGCCTTAGTCTTTTGACCTGTTTATGTGAAATATCTGTTTTCATGTATTAAGTAATCAACACTCGTCTTGCTATTAAGCCTTAATCATGATACGTAAACGAGCTCATCGATTTCGTTTTTGAGCTTGATAATAACTTTGCTGATCGCCGGCTTGATTTCTTTCGAAAAGCATTGGCCGAAATCGAAATTTATGCACTCGATGCCGTAAACAATCAGGTTTTCGGGAAGGTTCTCGAGATTTCGAGCAAGTTCTATTGCCTCGCCCAGATTAAATGTGTGTGTCGACAAATTGGACCCGATATTTTCCGGTATTTCCTCATTTAATGCATCAAAACGGTATACGGTCCCCGGCTCCGATCCGGAGCACACCGCATCTACGAAGAAAACATATTTACGATTTTTCCAGTGTTCGATCAGGTTCGTGCTGTCGCTGATGTCTTTTATGTATTTTACTCGCTCGGAATAAAGCTGGTAGATTTTCTTGGCAATCACCGGACCGACCGCGTCATCGGAACGAAACTCGTTTCCGGCGCCTATGATAAGTATGCGGTCCTGATCTGACATAAATGCCCGCCTTATTCACGGTCAATCGTGAGTTTCAGGAAATGGCATGAGCAGGAGATACAGGGATCGTAGTTACGAACTGCCTGCTCGCATTTCCAGGTCAGTTCATCATGAGGCAGGTTCAGGTTCTTCGATACGAATTCGGTCAAATCCTCTTCGACCGAAGGCTGGTTCTGAGATGTGGGCGGCATGATTACAGCATCTTTTATAACGCCCTTTCCGTCAATTTTATATCTATGATAAAGGGTTCCGCGCGGAGCTTCAGTTGCACCGTGACCCACACCCTCTTTCGGCTCGACATCCACATACGGTTTATCGGGCATCTCATAATTTTGTATAATTCGAAGCGCCTCGTCGCAGGCATACAAGATCTCGACCGCCCTTACTATTATGCTCTTGAAGGGATTGTTGCAGGTCTTTCCCAGGCCGGCTTCTTTTGCCGCTTCTTTAGATATTTTCGACAGCTTATCGTAATTGAGAGCGTAACGAGCCATCGGCCCTGTCATATACGTTCCGCGCTCCTTCACCGATGCATGCAGTGAGGTTGAATGCTCAACATGATGTTCTTCGAAATGATCCAGATATTCTTCAACTGGAATATCGATTCCCTTATTGGAGACTATTCTGCCCTCGTTAAAGGGATACTCGTCCGGATGATTGACCGAAACGAACTCATAATTTCTCTCGAATTCGGGAAAATCGAAAGTCGAAACCCATTTAACAGTCTCAAGTGCCGCCTCACGCGCCCATTTCAACTGCTCGGCAATATCGCGC
The DNA here is from genome assembly GCA_014730285.1 of Candidatus Zixiibacteriota bacterium. Lineage (GTDB taxonomy): Bacteria > Zixibacteria > MSB-5A5 > JAABVY01 > JAABVY01 > JAABVY01. The sequence continues at coordinate 1,483 of WJIM01000250.1, read as the reverse complement.
AGATCTTTCTTTTTCGGGACTTTGTAAAATCCTCCTACACGGACATTGATAGGATGGATTTCCCGTCCTCCCAGAAGTACCATCAAATCATTACCGATCTTTTTCAGCTTCAGGCCTTGCTTGACAACATCGCCGTGATCCTTAGCCATCTTAATCGCATCGTCATAGCCAAGAAAATCGGGAGCATGCAGCATATATATATGAAGCCCGTGGCTTTCGATCCATTCTCCGCAATAGATCAACCGTCGTAAATCACGAATCGGCCCCTCGACCTTTACTCCGCAGGCCATCTCCATTGCATGGCAGGCGCTCATCATATATGCAATCGGACAGATTCCGCAGATACGAGCTGTGATATCCGGCGCCTCGGTAAATTTCCTTCCGCGCAGAAAGGCTTCGAAAAACCTGGGCGGCTCGAAGATATTCAGCTTAACATCCTTGACCTCATCCCCCCGAACCTTGACATGAATTCCGCCCTCGCCCTCGACACGGGCCAGGTAATTGACCTTTATGGATTTACCTTTCATGGGCCTCACTCTCCTTGCGGAATGGATCGGCGTAGGCATTGAAATTTCGAAATACCCGAATTATATCCTCGCCGGGAACATCCAGCCCCTTAAGCCACTCGGCCAGTGAATTCGTGTTGGGAGTCTCCTTGGGTCCGAAACAGCCGTAACATCCGCGATTGTACGACGGGCACAATGCCCCGCATCCGGTCTGCGTAACCGGGCCGAGACAGGGAGTGCCGTGAGCCACCATAACACAGATATTCCCTTTGCGTTTGCATTCCATACATACGCTATACTGCGGGATAATCGGCTTTCTGCCGATCAGAACCGCACTTATAAGCTCCAGCAATTGATATTTATTAATCGGGCATCCGCGTAATTCATAGTCAACGAAGACATGATCCGAAATTGGGGTTGATTTATTAAGAGTCTCGATATATTCCGGCGTGGCATATACTATATCAACAAAATCTTTTACGTCCTTGAAGTTACGAAGAGCCTGTATTCCACCTGCGGTTGCGCAGGCCCCGATCGTTACCAGGACCTTGGAAGCCCGGCGCACTTTGTGAATTCGCTCGGCATCATGCGGTGTGGTAATCGATCCCTCCACCAGCGAAAGATCATACGGCCCCTTGATAACTGTGCGCGTAGCTTCGGGGAAATTGGCGATCTCGATCTTATCGGCCACCGTCAGAAGCTCATCCTCGCAGTCGAGCAGGCTGAGCTGACAGCCGTCGCAGGAGGCGAATTTCCATACTGCTAATTTCGGTTTGCGCTTTTTGGCCATATCAGAACTCTCTCCTGGTGAATATCTCCCGGATGTCGGAATACCTGAAAACCGGGCCGTCCTTGCATACGAAAATATTACCGATCTGGCAATGCCCGCAGAGACCGATTCCGCATTTCATATTGCGCTCCATCGAGACATAAATATCCTTGCCGTCAACTCCCCGTTTCTGAAGTCCCAGCGCACT
>WJIM01000249.1 GCA_014730285.1 Candidatus Zixiibacteriota bacterium | reverse complement strand
GCGTATGTCGGTACTTTACTTACTGCGCGGAGGAGAGGAGGCCAAATCATGAGCGAATTGAAAATAATTGCAGGCGGAAAAGTCGTCGATCCGGCTTCCAAACTCGACAAGGTTGCTGATGTCTATATCGAAAACGGCAAAGTAAAAAAGATCGAAACAAAGAAGACTCTGACCCCAAAGGAAATTAAGGAGCTGGATCCCGAAGACGTTTATAATGCCAAAGGTAAAATCGTTTCCCCCGGCCTGGTGGATATGCATGTGCATTTGCGCGAACCGGGACGTGAAGGTGATGAAACGATACTTTCCGGCTCAGAGGCGGCTGCGGCAGGCGGATTCACAACTATCTGCTGCATGCCCAATACAACTCCCGCAATTGATAATCAGGAGACTATAAAATTCGTACTGCATCAGGCCGAGGAGTGTCCGATTAATGTTTACCCTATCGCGGCAATTACCAAGGGACGCATGGGCAAAGAGCTGGCCGAGATCGGCGAGCTGGTTAATGCCGGGGCGGTGGGACTTTCCGACGACGGATCGCCGGTAAATTCCGCAGAAATCATGCTCAAGGCATTTAAGTACGCCGGCATGTTTACGATTCCGATCATCGAGCATGCCGAAGATCTTTCACTCACAGCAGATGGAGTGATGAACGAAGGCTTTGTATCCACTCGTCTGGGAATGAAAGGCGTACCTTCTGTATCAGAGGAAATCATGGTCGCGCGCGATACACTCCTGGCTCAGTACACCGGCGGAAAACTTCATTTCGCCCACATCTCCACAGCCGGCGCAGTGGAACTGATTCGTCAGGCCAAAAAGTTCAGGATTGATGTTACGGCCGAGGTTACTCCTCATCACTTCTCGCTGTACGACGAGATGATCGCGGAGGATTTCGATCCCAGCCTGAAGATGTCTCCGCCGCTGAGATCCAAAGATGATGCGCGTGCATTGATAAAGGGCCTGGTCGAGGGCACTATCGACTGTATCGCCTCTGATCACGCTCCTCATTCACCAGAATCGAAAGATGTCGAGTTCGACCTTGCTCCCAACGGCATCATCGGACTCGAAACATCGCTGGGTGTATGTATAACCTATCTGGTTAAGAAACGACACATGAACTGGAAAGGTCTTATCAAGGCTATGTCTACCCGCCCCGCGGAAATTCTTGGTCTTGAGGCAGGAGCGCTAAAAAAAGGCTATGCGGCCGATATTACTGTGATCGATCCCAACAAGAAATGGGTCGTAGATCCCGAGAAGTTCCGCTCCAAATCGCGCAATTCACCCTACATCGGCAAGACCCTCACCGGCAAAGCTGTATGCACGATTGTCAACGGCAAGATTGTCTATTCTGAGGATTAGCAGATATAAAAACGAGTTCTCCGGAATTGATCCGGGGAACTCGTTATAATTTCAAGCAAATCTTATTTTAAGACCGCTTCTGGTTTCCACCCTTGCTGGGATTAGGTACAGCCTTGTCAACTTTCGACTGCACCGTACGAACCTTTTTGCGAATGTCATTCAAGGCATTCAGCTTGTCAAGCATGCGCTTGTTTTCTTTGCGCAGGGCGGAGATTTCATCCTGAAAGTAAATCATCGCTTCGGCCAGGAATCCGAGCATGAAAAGCATCACGCCCAGAGATTCCAAAAGCATCACGAGATACAAAAGCGGACGATAACCTTCGTACAGGATAAAACGCAAATACAGCGCAACTAAACCGACGAGCAACCCTAAAAAGCAAAGCAGGAATCCAATCGATCCGAAAAACAAAAGCGGCTTGCGGAGAAATGACATCTGGAACTTGACCGAAAACAGATCTGAAATTCCAGCCGGTATCCTCCAGAATCCGAATTTGGATTTGCCGTGTTTCCGCGGATACAGCTTGACCTTCACCTCGCCCACCTTGTAGCCCTTCTGGGCTGCCAGCACCACAAGATATCGATGCCAGCCTTCACGAAGATGGGGCATATCCTCCACAACCTCTTTCCTGAAAGCCTTGACCGAATTTAAATCGTGCACTTTCAACTTGAAAATCCATCTGGATAAAAGGTTGTAGAAAAATGAGGCGAAGCGCTTAAGGCCGTACTTGCCCTGTTTCCATCCGCATACAACATCATAGCCGTCTTCGATCTTGGCTACCATCTTGGGGATATCATCGGGCATGTACTGCAGATCGGCAGGCCACAACAAAAGTGTCTTACCGCGCGCCATACCGAATCCGGTTTCCAGCGCTGCGGTCATACCACGATTAACTTTGTGGTTGACAACTCTAAGCCAGCGGTATCTCGAGGCGGCCTCCTGTGCCTGTCTCTGGGTCTCGTCAGTGGAGCCGTCGTTGACTATTATTACCTCTCCCCTGAGACGGCTTTGCTTGAACATTTCGCTCAACTTCTCTACCAGAACGGGGATATTCCCGGCTTCATTATAGGCCGGCACTACAACCGATATTCGGCCGGGCGTCTTTCTTCTCCGGTAGCTTCCTCTTTGTCCACTTGGGATTTTTTAATCCTCCTGCAATCAGTTATGCCAGTTATATTATCGAAAACTTATAACCCAAACAGAACTATTAATTCCAATTTATACCAAAATAATATGGCTGTATAAGATATCTATTAATCCTCGCTTGTCAAGATGCGGATTT
>WJIM01000248.1 GCA_014730285.1 Candidatus Zixiibacteriota bacterium | reverse complement strand
TCTTAGCCATAGCATTTCCTGTTTTGTTAGTTAAAGACCTCTATAAACTTATCGGTTTATCCCGCCGGTATCTGAATGATCTCAGTCAGTTTTTTGAACAGATAGCCTATTTTTTTGAGCGGTATGGATTTAGGGTATTGTCCAACATGAGACTTGAGAGTCCAGGGTGTCTCGCAGCTCCAGCTTGGGAGTAAAGCCAGGAACGCCTTCCATCTGTGCCGCCGGGAACCCTTTCCCGGCGGGAAGCTGTCGGGTAAGGGAATCCGACAGCACGATAAAATCCATTTTGGGCAGGTGGAGTTTGACTTATACGTGTCCCAAGCTCCAGCTTGGAGTAAAACCAAAAAACGCCTTCCATCTGTGCCGGCGGGAATCTGTCGGGTTGGAGAACCCGACAGCACGATAAAACTCCGTTTAGTCGGGTCATTAGCGGAAGGCGGTGAACAGACGCCAACAAAAAAAGCGATGAACCATTCAAGTTGATTCATCGCTTACTTCGATCCAACGGATCTACATCGGCTTTCTTTTATCAAAGCTCTCTCCTTCCTGAGTGGGGATTTTTGATTTTCATCAAAACATCACAGCCTCTGATAATAGAAATCACCGCGCAAATATCTGTTCACAGTCGATCCTGCAAGGTAGACCAGGAGCCCGCCGAAGAGCCATGCCGAGCCGACCGCAACCGAGGCGCCTGTAGCCAGGATGACCGCTCCTACCACAAAGCCAATCGCTCCCAGAACCATCAGTGCCAGGCTTGCCGACCGTAAGGGATGGCGCAAAATCCAATCGAATATACGCATTACTACCACCTTTTCTCAATGTTATAAGTTATTGTTGCCTTGTATCTTACCTTTTCAATGCCCCCGTTTTATCGTATCTGCTTTGTATTACGAAAGCTGATTGATTTTGTTGCATTTTTCGGAGGGGGTGGTGACGATTTTTTATGTCTATCGCTTGTGCGAAAAGTATGTTTCCGTGCTCCACGATCTGGGTGGCCTGCCCAAATTAATTTGGGCAGGTGCATAATAGAGAAACACGCCCAAAGCGAGTTTGGGCGTGCCACCCTGTGGTGTTAAAAGGATTCAATCCTGATATCGCTACAATGTCTAACTCAGCTCAGAAAAATCTCCTTGACTAATCAACCACAAGCTTACATCTTTTGACAGCTATTTCGAAAACATAACAACATTTTCAGATAAGGATGGTCTATGCAACTGGCAACATTAGCAGACACATTCGCAAAAGCAAGACTCGATGCCTTCAGATGGCGCTATAACACCGCGGTAGCCCATAAAATCGGACTGGCGCTGGGTGTGGCGATACTGACCGGTCTTCTGGCGCAGGTAAGATTCTACCTGCCCTGGACCCCGGTACCGGTAACCGGCCAGACCTTTGCGGTGCTGATGGCAGGCGTTCTTCTGGGACGTCACTGGGGAGGAGTAAGCATGGCTCTCTACGCCGCATTGGGAGCGTTCGGGATTCCCTGGTTTGCCGGATGGTCCGGCGGGCTGGCGGTTCTTGCAGGCCCCACCGGCGGATATATCCTGGGCTTTATCTTAGCCGCGCTATTCCTTGGCCATGTTACCGACAAATATGTCAAATCCCGTAACTTTCTCCCGATGGCTGCGCTTATGTCTATGGCGACAGCCGCGCTGATATTCGTACCCGGCCTGATTCAGCTTGCAATCTGGACAAGTGTGGTGCAGGGCGAAGCGGTATCATTGGGACAGCTCCTGGCTATGGGCTTAACGCCGTTTCTGGCAGGCGCTGCGGTAAAGGTAGCAGCGGCGGCATCATTGACCAAAGTGGTCACACCCAAGAGCGATTATTCGAAATAAGATTTGTAACGATTTGCTTCGTAAGGCAGGCCCCCTGTGGTCCTGCCAAATATTTTTTTCCGGCCAAATCATATATTGGCAGGTTCGCAGGGAACCTGCCATACTGTCAAATCTCGCAGAGATTTGACCTACCTTTTAATCAGCTTTAATGCCAGATCTCTTTCCTTGTCGATATCATCAAGCAGTTCGGTGATAGAATATCTGACTTCATAATCCGGAAGAGTACCGCGGTTTTTTGTCCCCTGATCTTTGACAGCCGGAGATTTAATCCAGTAACGCGGAATGCCGACATGGATTTTTGAATTGGGAAGATTTACAGACTCCTTCGAGCCGGCCGCAAAACCCTCATGCCTGCTGCCGGTTTCTCTTCCGATCAGCACCGCCTCCCCGAACTCCTTAAGATACTGGGCCAGATTGGCAGCCGTTGAATAAGTCTCCCCATTAACCAGCACATAAATATCGCCCTTGAAATACAGGCCATGACGCTCGGGGATTTCGTATTCTCTTTCTCTGCCCTTCCATGAAATGCTCTTGCGGTAAACGCCTTCCCTGTTTTTCTTCATAATAAACTGGATCATCTCATTCCCGAATTCCTGCCGCCCGCCCCTGTTGTTGCGCAAGTCTATTATAAGATTTTCCATATGTTCATCTTTCAACTGCCGAAAAATATCCTCATAGAATACATCAGCCTCGAGTTCGTACTCCTCTACCACTCTCCAGTCGAATGTCTTCAGCTTCAAATATGCGGTCTTATCGTCTATCTTGATCTCATAAAATTTATTTTCTTCCTCATCCTCCCGAGTTTCCTCCGCATTCCTTTCTTTGAGAACCTCAACCATCTCCGGACGATTCATAGCCTGAAGAGTGATCTGCTTTGCGGTGGAATCTCCGAATGGAATGTAGGTTACCTTAAAACTGTCCGCCCTCTCGATATGCCAGTAATACAGCAGTTCAAAGATCGCGGTCATTCGCTCGAGCTTGTAGGTCATAATATCACCGTCCGAAAAAATATGCGGCATAATCTTTTCACGTATGTCATCCATACTCTTGTTGTTGATTGCCAGAATCCGGTCGCCCCTTTGGA
>WJIM01000030.1 GCA_014730285.1 Candidatus Zixiibacteriota bacterium | reverse complement strand
TTCCCCGATCATGTCCCGGTTGATTTGGGCAGTATGGCCGAGTATCCCTCGGGATATGACGAATCTCCATCCCAGCCGCCGGCAAAAGACTTCATCCAGCATTATTCCGAGGGCTGGAATATGGCGGTAATCCTTGCTCATGGTATCTGCGAAGGCTTCGTGAGCATGTCCTCGGGATACAACCAATGGCCCAAGACTTATGTCTGGATCGGATCAGGCGGCAGATCGGACAAGGGCTATCTCGATAATCTCGAGAACTACGGCAGATCGGGGATCATATATTCGGTCTCTTGTTCACAGGGAGCATTCGACCGCGACAATTCCGAGAGCAGATGCTTTGCCGAATATATCACGAACCTCGAGGACAGAGGCGCGGCGGCCTTTATCGGATACAGCCGTTACGGCTGGGTTGCAAGTTCCTACAAGCTGGCAGAAAAATTCGTGGAAACTGTATATACCGCCGACAATCGCATCGGTCCCGCCAATACTATAAGCAAGCTGCATTATTCAAGCCACCGCGATCTGAACTACGGTTTGAACCTGTTTGGCGATCCCTCTCTTTTGATCTGGACCGAAACACCGAATTCGATTGAGGTCGAACATCCCGAGATAATTTCCCTGGGGGATAACAGCTTCACTATCAGCGCTAATACCAATGATCAGGCGCTGGACAATGCTCTGGTTACAATCATCACCGAAGATGATAATCTAATATGCAATTACACAGATCTGAATGGTCTGCTTGACCTGAACTTCAATACCGGCATCGATTCCAGCGTGGTACTGACCGTCTCCAAAAACGGCTTTAAGCCGTACCAGGCCGAGATATACACTTCTATTGTCCTTGATGCTGATGATGAGGATGATTATGACAATATTCCCCGTGCGTATGAACTCAATCAAAACTATCCTAATCCCGCAAATCCCGCAACCAATATCGGCTTCTATATTCCCAGGCGAAATGATATCTCGCTTGAGATATTTAATCTGCTCGGACAGAAGGTATTCTCGGTTGAAGAGTACGGTCTGGAGATTGGCTATCACGAAATTGAGATAGACTTATCGAATTATCCCAGCGGAGTATACCTTTACAGGCTCAATGCCGCCGAATTTTCCAATGTCAGAAAGCTTGTGCTTTTGAAGTAAGTTATCGCTTAAAGAGAATTTGGAGTACCGAATTACTGCTTGCTGGTCATTCTGAGGGAAAGCAATGACCGAAGAATCTCTCGCGAATCAAACAGATTCTTCGCTTCGCCCAGAATGACAGATTAGACGGACCACTCTCATATCACTGCATGATCCTCTTCAAAAGATGATAAAGCGCACGGATATGCGCAGAACATAAGAGCAAAAAGGTGCAGAAGAAATTCGGCAGGATATATCTTGCCCTTTTGAAATATTTATTGAGATATTTTATGAATGCCTGATGTGATAAGTAAATCGACAACACCTTTCTCTGAAAGGTCGCCTGTCCCCTTTGATGTTTCACCTCAGCTTCCGGATCGAACAATATTTTCCAGCCTGCATCAACCGTCCTTTTACAATAATCGACATCATTGAAGAAAAGCGGAAAAGCGGTGTCCAGAAGTCCAATCCGGTTTATGACACTGCGCTTTATCATGACTGCCGAGAAAGCGGGTTGATCTACATAACATTCATCAAGATGATCGAAATCGGGCATCTTCCAGCGATTAAACTTAGCACTGTTCTCAAGCAGGTAAGATAGTCCCAGATGATGATATATAATATCGCTGTGCTTCGGAAAACGCCGTACCGACTTTTGAAGCGTGCCGTCTGGATTCAGAAGCTTGGGTGCGACTATACCGGTTCGGTCATCTTCAAAAAGCTTCGAAGCCAGTCTCTGTATTGAATCATTATCCAGCTCCGTATCCTGATTCAAAAGAAGAATGGCGTCGCCATGCGATGCCATGATCCCGCGATTGACTGTATATGCGTATCCATAGTTACCGTCATTTCCGAGAAGGTGAAGGTCATGGCCTTTTTTGGAAACCAGTTCAAGGCTATCATCTCTTGAGCAGTCATCGACAACTATCACCTCGAGGTTATGCTCGGTTTCCGAGGCAATTACAGATTCAAGGCATTCGATTATTACATCATGGCCGTTGTACAGAGGTATGACAACGCTGACCAGCATCAAGCATTCTCCAGAAGCTCAGCCATTTGATTCGCCTGATACTTACGCTCGTATTTTTTAAGCTTAGAACCACGCGGCTCATTAAAAAGTGAGCCCGACTTATCGGAATCAACTATTATATTTAAGCCTCTTTTCATGCTTTCCCTATCATCGGGATCGAGATGAACAACCCCGGGCATATCATCAATAACCCCTCTTACAGCGCTTTCCTTTTCAACCACAATCATCAGCGGTTTTTTGAACGCCAGCCCTTCGTAAAGCTTAGCGGGAATAATCCTCAGGCTGTCTTTATCCACTCCGCCGAATACGACTATCACCGAAGCTTTGCCAAGTGTACTTAATGTGTCCGTATGACTCTTATATCCCATAAACTTTATCTTTAACGTACTGGAAAAACGCTCGGCGATCATCTTATAAATATCCTCGTTCACCGCACCAATTTGCCAAAACTCGATTTGACCGCAAATATCATCTTCCAGCGCTGTCAATGCTATGAAAAATGGCTCAACAGTATGCCGACTGCAAAGTGTACCGCCATGTGCAATAACCAGCTTGTCAGGGAAAGACTGCTCGACACCCTCAAAATCCTCAATGTCAAAGCCGTTGGGAATGTGGTGTATCTTGCTCGCAAACTCCGCGTACTTCCCCTTAAGGTCGCTGACATGTGCCGATGTTACGCCCACGATCGAGTCCGCATTCTGGATTATATTCCTCTCCAGCTTTTCATGCATGGACTTGTGCATAAATGTCAGCGGCTTTTTTGAATCGGCAAACCAGGGATCACGGAAATCGGCCAGCCATTTAATATCCATCATGCGCTTCAGATGCATTCCGATTGTATGTGCCGAGGGCGGAGGGGATGTTGTAATCAGATGCTCTATCGATTTTTCCCGCACTATTTTTTCCGCTGTTTTTGACGCCCTATCAGCCCAGAACTTTTTGGAATCCGGGACCTGCACCATACGCCTGATCAGACCGGACTTGCCCTTCAAAATGTAATCAGCTTCGGCGGGCAGATTGGCACGTTTCGCAACAGGATCGTCAATATGAGTAATTTCAACTTCATCCGTTAGATCTTCCAGCATTGACCGATCCTGAATCGGAAAGCTGTCCGGATTACATGTCAAGACATGTACATTCCACCCATCACGCGCAAGATATTTTGCAGTCTTTGCCGCACGCTGAACTCCTCCCAGCCCCATTGGCGGAAAGAAGTATGAGACGATCAAAATATTTTTATTTCTTTGCGGCAAGCGCTTCGAACTCCTTCTCCACCAGGGCCATATTATCTTCCCAGACAGCCTTTTTCAGAATGATGTCAAAATTCATTTGAATAGCCCTTTTGCGCAAGTCAAAATCGTTCACAGCCCGCTTTATCATCTCATTAAGCCTACTGCTATCACCCACCGTAAACAGTAAACCGTTTTCTTCATGACTGATCCATTCCCGATTACCTGCAATATCCGACACAATCGGAAACAGCCCCGAAGCCATTGCCTCCAGAAGCGAAACCGAGGTCGAGTCGGAACGGGAGCAGGAAACATAAATATCGTACTCAAGCAGTTTATTTAAGAGCTCATCATGTGGAAGCGCACCATGCATGGAGACATTATCCAGATCAAATGAATCTACCTTGCGCTTTATGATATCATACTCCGGGCCATCCCCGAATAAAGACGCCTCGAAATCAATATGTCCTTTGAGCAGATTAAGAGCCTCCACAAAATCCCCGACTCTGGTAACACCAACCATCTGACGTGTCGAGACCAGCTTTAATCGCTCCGCATCCTTAATCTCTTTCCTGCATCCCAGATCGAGCAACTCCCTTTTTACTCCGAACGGAACTGTTAATATCTTTATGCTGTGCCCGATAATCTTTCGCGCGGCATCACTGAGCATCTCGGCATCCGCAAGCAAAAGATCGGCTCTCTGCATTATCTTTCTAGCGCGGGATTTATGAAATCTCGTTTTTCTTGCGGAGACCAGAATATCCGAGCCCCAGATTGAAATCGCCAGTGGATGAAATCCCGACATCGCTCCCAGAAGGCCATAGTTGGGCACGAAATGGCAGTTCAAAATATCGGGCTTGAAATCATTAAGCGCTTTTCTGAATGAAAATATGCCGGTTGGATATTTTATCACATCGGGAGCGCTGAAGACCCTGATATCATAGTCAGGCGTGTAATCAGAGGAATTTTCCGCCGAGGCGACCGCGACATCATGCCCGCGCTCTTTAAAATATTCGGCATATCTTCTCAGATGAACAGGCCGAATATCTCCGGCCAGAAGGAGACGCATCAAAAGAAACCTTTTATTTTTCGGGCAACCCGCGCGATAGGCTTCTGGAAGTTGTATTCGAAATATGGCATTCTCTCAGCGCCCCATCCCGATTTGAATCGTCTCAGCCCGGGACGTTTGCGGGGGCTGGCACCGAAATTTAATATCTTAATATTCATTTCCTTCAACATCTGAATCAGGTTCCAGAACATGTAAAAGTTAGCCCCTGATTCCAGGGCTTCCTCGGTCGAGGCGCCGTCCCAGTACACGGCCATATTTCGATGGATGAAGATTATGGCCGAGGCAATCGGTTTGCCCTCAAGATAGATGATCGGCCAGTACAGCGTATCGTCGTCCTCAAAATTCCGCATAAGAGCATCATAAAATTCATACCTGTAGAAGGGATCGTGTCCCTGGCGTTTGGCTGTTTCGCGGACCATATTAAAATATGCCTGCACACCCTGGCTGTCCTGTAAGATCTCGGTGGAAAATCCTTTATCGTATGCCTTCGGCAGATTACGCTTATGAGAACTTGCCAGCTTCTCGAGCTGCTCCGAGGTGGAGTATTTCAGATTCAGTATATGTGTCGATAGCGGTTTCACATCATATTTCTCCAGGTTGGTATTAACCTCGGGCGAATAATCGACAATATTTATGCGTGTGAAATCCTCGCGCAGACACCAGAAGGTGAATTCCGATTCGATACTGTTCTTGATTGACGGGTCCTCGTTTTCTCCCAGCACTGCTCCGCCATAACACCCGCGCGGCATCGAATACGCTTCCTTGAACTTGAATTTCTTCCTGATACAGAACGGCAGTCCGCCAACTATCTCCCCGTTGTCAACCGCGAGATAGACCGATGATTTAAAGGGAAAGGACTGCTCCCAGGTCTTAAGCCAGGCTGTCAGATGGAATGCGAATCCCTGCTTTTCTACTAATGAGTCCCACTTTTGCTGGTCAAGCCTCTCGAGCATGACCGGGTAATATTCAATCATACTTATTTGCGGATTACCGCAATCTTTCCGGTGTGCGTGTTACCATTGTCATCCCGTATAAAAAACAGATACATGCCGGAGGCTACCTTTTCGCCATTTTCGTTGGTGCCGTCCCAGCCGATGTTTGAAAAGATAGTCTTTATTTTTCTTCCATCAAGGCTAAAAATATCAATCGGCACTTCTCCCGAATAATTAAACTGTAGATTTTCACCGCCCTCAATCAGAATATAAGGATTGGGGTAGGCGTAAACCCCTTCAGCAACATCGGTTACAGCCCCGATATCATAGGTCAATACCGAAATACCGGCATCCGTCAAAACCCACAGGCGCCTCTGATTGTCTATGGTCAGTGAATTTATCTTATCCGAGATTATATCGCTGTTGGCGGTAGTGTATACCTCGAAGGAAGTCTGCCCGGCTTTCCTGAAAGCCAGTCCGGATTCGGTCCCGACCCATAAATTGCCGCGTTGATCGAATAGTATTTTCGTTATCTGCGGCGCCACACCTTCCGGGAGAAGAATCCTGGAGAAAAATCTGTCGTCCGGCCCCTTAAATGCCAATCCCATATCGGTGCCCACATAAATCATTCCCTTGCTGTCACCGGTAACCACGCTGACATTCTCGGACGGGAGCAGTGAATCGCGGGTGTACTGCTTGAATTCGAGATTGCTTTTATCGAATGGATCGCTGCCGTAATTGATCCGATACAGGCCGTCATCCTCAAAACCGGCCCAGACTGCACTTCCGTCAGAATAGATCGAACTGATCTTGGCATCCAGATTAAAGCCGCTATATTGATAGAATTCCCATTCCTGACTCAGCGGATCAAAGAATGAAATCGGCCGTCTTTCATGCCCGCGAAAACACGCAAACCACAATATACCGTTTGGATCAAAATGCATATCCGGCAGAACTATGAAATTCAGGCTGGCAGGGATATCATCACGATTGCCGATCAGGCTGGTATTGGTTGTATCGTAGTTAACAGCCCCGCTTTCGGTTAACTCATACGCGCCGCTTCCAAATGATCCAACCCAGACATTTCCCTCATTATCCGGTTCTGCCGATTCAAGCCTGCCGTCCACAAGCGACACCGATTCCCACCTCTCACCGTCAAATAAAGAGACAAAATCATTATCATGCACCATCCAGATCGTACCTTCGGTGGAGGCCGCTATATCAATCATATTATTGTTAGCCGGTCCGGGGGAACGATAGCTCCGCCATATTCCGTTATTCTGCCTGGCCTGAATCCCCTGTCCCCGCGTGCCAAGAATCAGTCCCTCGGTATCATCCGCGATCAGGGCGGTAACAGCGCTGTCGGGGCTCAGTTCAAGCTGAATTTGCTCGGTTGTGCCGTCATACCATGAATACAGCCTGCCGCCGTCGGAGCCGATATACAAAGTGTCCCGGGACACAACTGCCGATTGGACAGGGTGGTCAACTTCAATTATCTCCCCGGTACTGATCTGACTGCCGCTGCGCTCGAATTCAATAATCATCTCCGGCAGAATACCCCAGACATTATCGTTATAGACAAACAAACCGCCGAAATTTTCGGATGTTAATTCTGGCAGACTGTCGCGGTTAAATGAATTCCAATGCGTGAAGTCGAGAAGATTCGGATCAGATTTCGGAGCATAGGCTATACCCATACTGGTTGCCAGCCAGATTGTATCGTTTAAAATCAGCATGCAGTTTACGCCGGTGCCGGGGGATATATCGCCGAATCGCCGATAGGTCTCCTTGATCTCGCCCTCATGTCTTTCGGTATCGAAAAGTGAAAGACCGACATTATGCGAAACCCACAAAAAATCACCATCAGCCTGAAGATGCTTTATCTCGAGCGGAGAACCGTCACGGTCTATGAACAAAAACTGCCGCCATTCATTTTCATCCGGATCAAAACGCGACAGCTTCCCATCCAACGATCCGAACCAGACATACGAGTCACCAGAAGCGCTGGCCCTGATATCAATCCCGCCCAGGCCGTTAGTATTGACATATTTGAAAAGGCTGCCCGTTTCCGGATCAAAACGCATAACACCGCCGGTGGAGGTCACCCAGTAATTGCCGTTTCCATCCTGAGTAAACGAGGTTATATTATTGCTATTGGTAAAGGTCTGCCATTCCAGAGCAATAAGAGATGCTGGCAGGATAACAATGCAAAATATTATTAATGGAAGTAATCGCTTCATCTTAAAAATCATCTAACCCTTTTTACCAACTTAACGATTATTCGGTTCAATATTAATAAAAAAGTAAACAATAGAATAAGTTTCGGCATCCAGACGCCATGCCGCGTAAAAAACGTAGTTTTTTCAATGGGATATACATCCCCTTCTATAACCATCTTCTCGAAAAGCTCCCCGATATCCTCGATTCTCCCGCTTGGATCACAGAAAAACGAGAAGCCGGAGTTGGCGCAGCGCGCATACCAGCGTCTGTTTTCAACCGCCCGATACGGCACCATATAGGCGTGCTGATACGGTCCGGCGGAGATTCCCCACCAGGTATCGTTGGTGATAGTAACCATAAAATCCGCGCCCTTAGCCACAGCTTTACGGTTTAAATCCGAGAAGCCGATCTCGAAACATATCATCACCGCATATCTTCCATGCCCCGTCTCGAAGATTGGAAGCGAATCGCCCATGCAAAAATCGGACTGCCCGAAATGAAAATCGTTTATAAACGGGAAATACTGGTTATACGGGATTTTTTCCGAGAACGGCACCAGCCTGATTTTGTGATGTACATACTTCATCCTGCCGTCGGACTCGATCTGCACCGCGCTGTTGTACGCGCACCAGCGATCACCCTTGTTCTCACCGTCAAACGTTCCCACCAGAATATGCGCATCCTTTTGACGCGCAAGGTTCGCCAGAGCCGGCCATGCGCTCCCTCTTCTCATCAGGTATTCACGGATCGTAGTTTCGGCAAACATGATCAGATCAACGCTGTCCCGGGTCAACTTTTCCGCCATCTCCAGATGCCTGTTCAGGCTGAGCTGCAAGCTTCCCTCGCTGAATTTCTCCGGCAGGGTAATATTGCCCTGTACAAGCGCCACATCGATTTTATCGCCGTCAAAGTCGACATCCTCACTGCTTCCATATATAAGATTGGCTCCCAGCATTAACACAACTATTGCAGTAAAACCGACCGCCAGTCCCACCGACCCCCGGTATCGCCATGCCAGGTAAAGCAGAACATTAATCAGCGCAAGCCAGAAACCTACACCCAGATCGCCCCACCATGAGGCGGTTTGTATCATGGGAACATACATCGACTGAGTATAGGCAAGCTGTATCCATGGAAATGCAAACTCGGAAAGGGTGCGGATATATTCGATTGAAATCCAGACAAACGGAAAGGCGAAGATATAGCCTTTGCCGCCTTTTGAAATCCATCCGTAGACACCAAAACAGACCCCCAGAAAAAGAGCCTGAATCAATGCCAGCGCAATCGGCGCCCCGAACGGCGCAATCCACCAAAGAAAGATTTCCACGAACACGCTTTCCAGATTGGCAGAGGCGGCATACGACCTGATCCCCACACCAACCCAGTATAGTAGTATTGCGCCCTGAATCACGCCGAAAAGGTATCCGCTCTTGAAGCCATTTTTGAATCCACTGCCGGAGGTTATCGCAATAATCGGCACCAGGCAAAAGTATCCCAGAAATCCCAATGGAATCGGCGGGTAAGCGAGGATAAATAGAACTGCTGAAAGAAGAATCAGGCGTCTTTTCGGATCGACTACAAATGATTTAAAAAAGCCTGCGATCTTGAGAGGATTGTGCAGGAATATATTTCTATTGTCGGATTTTGTCTCCAAACTGGATTTATCCCCGGCAGATTTATTAATCCAAATTTAATTGCGGCTCTTTGCCTTCCACAACCCGGCCGATCACAATCGGTTTGTCTTCCGAATCGCTGAAGCTGTCGACAATTTCACCAACGCCATCCTCGGATACAATGCAGGTCAAACCAATCCCCATATTGAAAGCCCGAAACATTTCACTCTTCTCGACATTTCCGGCCTCCTGAAGAATCGTGAACACAGGCGGTATCTCCCATTTGGAGGTGTCGATATCAAATGAAAGGCCGTCCCTGAATATGCGGCTCAGATTCCCGACAATCCCCCCACCGGTGACATGAGCAAATCCCTTCACACTGCTTTTGTCTCTGAGCTTTTCTATCGCCGGGAGGTAGAGCTTATGGGGCGTTAACAGCGCTTCACCGATCGACATGCCAAGCTCGTCAAAATGCTTATCCGGATTCCAGCCCATATGCTCGAAGGCGATCTTGCGGGCTAATGTATAGCCGTTGGTATGCAGGCCGTTGGATTTGAATCCCAGGACCACATCCCCCGCTTCGATCTTCGAACCGTCGATAATTTTGCTTCGATCAACCACTCCCACGATAAATCCGGCCAGATCGAATTCTCCCGGCCTGTAAAGATCAGGCATCTCAGCGGTCTCACCCGCAATCAGGGCCATATTTGCATTTTTGCAGCCGGCAACCAAGCCCTTGAGTATCTCCTCGATCGTACCCGGTTCAAGCTTGCCGATTCCGATATAATCGAGAAAGAACTGAGGATGGGCGCCCATGACTGCAATATCGTTGACGCAATGATGGACAATATCTATTCCGACAGAGTCGTACTTTTTCATCATGCAGGCGATTTTGATTTTGGTACCAACACCGTCTGATGAGGATACTGTTATCGGATCGTCAAACCCCTTAAACTTACCTGAGTAACATCCCCCGAAATGCCCGAATCCCCCTACGACTTTATCATTGAAGGTGGATTCTATCAATGACTTGATTTTCGATTTGGCGGCATCGGCCTTATCAATATCGACCCCGGCCGAGGCGTATGTGAATGATTTTTTCTTGCTCATAAAAGCTTGTATCCGTTTATCTCAACTTCAAATTTCAATCCCAGGTATTCGGCCGCTTTCCGACAGACCACCATACGGGCCAGGAAAATCTCGAAATATTCCATGACCGAGGAAACCGAAGTATCGATCTTGATCTGCAGCACAACCCGTTTATTTTCGGCATCAACATTCAAAAATGATGATTTGGCGGCATAATTCACACGGTCATGAATATCCTGCTTAATCAAATCGGTGGTTCTAACCCGTGAGAAATGCACATCGGTCTTATCCGCCAGAATTATGGCAGCCGAGATTGGCGATACCGGCGAGCCATCCCGCTCATCATGATTCCCGATAGCGGCCATAATTTCTGCGATCTCATCGGAATCCATGCCCTTCTTGGAAAGAATATCATAGGCCAGAAGAGCGGCGGTCTGGGCATGATAATCGCGATTGACCACATTGCCCATGTCATGCATATAGGCGGCAATTGCCGCCAGCCCTGAAATCCGCTCTGGATATCCCAAACGTTTCAGGATATTATAGGCAATATTGGCCGAAAGACTGCAATGCCGGTCGCCGTGTTCGGTGTAGCCCATAACGCCAAGGTTCTCATCGGCTTTGGAAATCAAAGCCTGAACCATCGGATCGTCCTTGATATCCTGTAACGTGGGCGAGGACTTCACCTTATCATTTTTGGTTTTC